>JBKJII010000349.1:0-2156 GCA_046598505.1 Caulobacter sp.
GCCTGTATCGCCGCCCTGCGCGCCGGCGGGCCGATCAATCGCCCGCACCGCCTGTCAGGCCTCGAGGTCTGGAGCCGCATCCCTGAGTGGGAGGACCAGGCCCCCGTGGGCGAGCCGGGCACGCGCGCCATCGCGCCGGAGGACGCCGAGCAGCGGCTCACCGACCTGCTGCAGCGCGCCGGGCTGGATGAAGTCCGCACGCTGCAGAAGGTCTACGCCGCCGAAACCGCCTGGGCCTTCCAGCCGCGCGAGCGGGAGGGCGAGCCGCGCATGATGCTGGCGGAGGCCGGCACCGGCGTCGGCAAGACCCTCGGCTATCTGGCCCCCGCGTCGGTCTGGGCTGAGACCAACGGACCGTCCGTCTGGATCTCCACCTACACCCGCGCCCTGCAGCGGCAGATCGAGCGCGAGAGCGCGGCCATCTATCCCGACCCCGAGGTCCGCGCCCGCAAGGCCGTCGTGCGCAAGGGCCGGGAGAACTACCTCTGCCTGCTCAACTTCCACGAGGCGGTGCAGGCGGCCCAACTGGGCAACGGCGACCTGATCGGGCTCGGCCTCACCGCCCGCTGGGTCCGCGCCAGCCGCGACGGCGACATGACCGGCGGCGACTTCCCCGCCTGGCTGCCGACGCTGTTCGCAGTCGGAATCGCCCACGCCGCCAGCGCCGGCAACCTGGTCGACCGGCGCGGCGAGTGTGTCCACGCCGGCTGCGTCCACTACCGCGCCTGCTTCGTCGAAAAGGCGGTGCGCGGCTCCAAACGCGCCGACATCGTCATCGCCAACCATGCCCTGGTCATGACCCAGGCCGCCTTCGACGGCGCCCGCACGGCCCGTGGGCTAAAGGGCGACAACGAGACCACCACCCTGCGCCGCATCGTCTTTGACGAAGGCCATCACCTGTTCGACGCGGCCGACAGCGCCTTCTCCACGGCGCTCAGCGGCGCGGAGGCGGCCGAGATGCGCCGCTGGATTCGCGGGCCCGAAGGCCGTGGCCGGCGGGGCAGGGGGCTGGAGCAACGCCTGTTGGAGATCGTCGGCGACCGCGAGGACGCCCGCCACGCTTTACAGGACGCCATCCGCGCCGCCGGGGCCCTGCCGGGTGAAGGCTGGTCCGGCCGCATCGCCCCGCCCGACGGTGGCGTGAACCCGCAGGGTCCGGTCGAGGCCTTCCTGGTCGCGGTGATGGAGCAGTTGCGCGCCCGTGCCAGCCAGTCCGACCAGGGCATGGAATGCGCGGCCCGCCCGGCCACCGACCTCGTCCGCCAGACCGCCGCCGAGGCCGCCCGGGCCCTGGCCGCCGTCGAGGCGCCGCTGCTGGCCCTGGCCCGGCATCTGGAAGACGTGCTCGACCAGGAAACCGACGAACTGCAGACCAGCGACCGGGCCCGTATCGAAGGGGCGTTGAGGGGGCTCGACCGGCGCGCCCGCATGACCTTGCCGGCCTGGCGCTCGATGCTCAAGGCCATCGAGGAGGATGCCGAGGACGACCCGGACTTCGTCGACTGGTTCGACACCACCTTCCTCTATGGCCGGGTGGTCGACGCCGCCTGCCGTCGGCACTGGGTCGACCCGACCGAGCCCCTCGCCGCCGCCGTCATTGCGCCGGCGCACGGTATCCTGGTGACGAGCGCAACCCTCGCCGACTCGACGCTCGACGACCCCTTCGCCCTGGCGGAGATGCGCACCGGCGCCGCCCGTCTGCCCGACCGGCCCCAGACCCTGCGGCTGGCCTCGCCGTTCGACTATGCCGCCAACAGCCGGGCCTTCGTGGTCACCGACGTCGGCAAGGACGATCCGCGCCAGGTCGCCGCCGCCATGCGCGAGCTGTTCCTCGCCGCCGGCGGCGGGGGGCTGGGCCTGTTCACCGCCATCCGCCGGCTGAAGGCGGTCTATGAGCGGCTGGGTCCTGATCTGGCCAAGGCGGGCCTCCCTCTCTACGCCCAGCACGTCGATCCGCTCGAGGTGGGGGCGCTGGTCGACGTCTTCCGCGCCGAACAGGACAGCTGCCTGCTGGGCACCGACGCGGTCCGGGATGGCGTCGACGTGCCGGGGCGGTCCCTGCGCATTCTCGCCTTCGACCGCGTGCCCTGGCCCCGGCCCGACCTGCTGCACAAGGCGCGTCGTCTTCGCTTCGGCGGCGAGGGGGCGGGCGGTCG
>JBKJII010000374.1:0-3073 GCA_046598505.1 Caulobacter sp.
TGAATACGGACCATGTCGGAAACGCTCACCACCACGCGCTGGGTCTATTCGTTCGGCGGCGGGACCGCCGATGGCGACGCGACGATGAAGAACCTGCGCGTGGTGGTGAGCGTTTCCGACATGGTCCGTATTCAACTCCGCTCATCCCGGCGCAGGCCGGGACCCAGGTGTTTTAGCTCTCAGCGCCGCTCGCCCAGGAAAAAATCCTGGGTCCCGGCCTTCGCCAGGATGAGCGGATGGGGGTTAGCCCGTCACCAGTGAAAAGTCAGCCACACGGCCCATGGCCGCCTGAACCTGCTGCAAAAGCCGCAGGCGGTTGTCGCGTTCCGCGGCCACGTCCGAATTGACCAGCACCTTGTCGAAGAAGGCGTCGACCGATGCGCGCAGGGCGGCCAGGGCCGTCATGGCGCCGGTGAAGTCCTCGGCGGCGAGGGCTGCGTCGAGCTTCGGCGTCGAAGCGGTCAGGGCGTCGAACAGAGCCCCCTCCTCCACCGGCTCGGCCGCGCGGGACGGCGCGCCGGTGGGCAGAGCGCCTTTCTTCTCCTCGGCCTTGAGGATGTTGGCGGCCCGCTTGTAGCCCTGCAGCAGATTGGTCCCGTCCTCGGTGGCGAGGAAGGTCGACAGCGCTTCGACCCGCGCGACGATGCGCACCAGGTCGTCGTCGCCAAGCGCGAACACGGCGTCCACGAGATCGCCGCGCTTCCCTTGATCCTTCAGCGCCACCTTCAGGCGGTCGGCGAAGAAGGCGAGGAGGTCGTTTGTGACGACAGCAATACGCCGAGCGCTAGGCCGCTGTGGTTCGCCGTTGTCCAGCAACAAGGCTTCCTCGCGTGAGAAGCCCTCCGTCCGGCCACCATAGCGTTGCCCGTTGTAGACGAAGGCTGCGGCTTGACCGACGATGTGCCGCAGGGGCGCGCGAAGTTCATTCTCTAGAACAATACGAATTACCCCTAGCGCCGAGCGCCTTAGGGCGAATGGATCTTTGCTTCCTGTTGGCTTTTCATCGATCGCGAAAAAGCCCACCAAGGTGTCGATCTTGTCGGCCAAGGCCACAGCAACGCTGATTGGCGCTGTCGGTACCGCATCGCCCGGACCTTGGGGGCGATAGTGGTCGCGGATTGCGTCCGCGACTACCGCTTCAACGCCAAATTCGCGGGCATAGTATCCGCCCATTACGCCTTGAAGCTCCGGGAACTCCCCGACCATCTGGCTTGCAAGATCGGCCTTGGCCAGCCGCGCAGCTTCCATGGACTTGTCGAAATCAGCGCTTAGATGGTGGGCGATCTGGCCCGCCAATGACGTGATGCGCTCCACCCGCTCGGCCATGGTTCCCAGCTTGGCGTGGAAGGTCACGCCCTCCAGCTTCTTCAGCCAGCGCTCAAAGCTGCCGTCCCTGCGGTCTTCGTCCCAGAAGAACCGCGCATCGCTCAGGCGGGCCGACAACACCTTGGCGTTGCCGGCGGCGATGGCCTTGCCGCCGTCGGCCGCGGCGATGTTGGCGACCACTAGAAAGTGCGGCGCCAGCCCCGCTTCGCCCGGCTTGCGGACGGCGAAATACTTCTGGTGCGTGCGCATCGAGGTGCGGATCACCTCGGGCGGCAGGTCGAGGAAGGCCGGGTCCATGTCGCCGAGGATCGGGGTGGGCCATTCAGCCAGGCCCGCCACTTCGTCCAGCAGCCCCTCGTCCTCGACCAGCTCCAGGCCGCGCGCGAAGCACAGGGTCTCGGCGCCCTTGCGGATGCGGTCCTTGCGCTCTTCCACATCGAGCACGACGAAATGACCGGCCAGCGCCTCATGGTACTCGTCGAAGTCACGGGCGCGGAACACCCGGGTCTCGGTCATGAACCGGTGGCCCTCGGAAAGGTCGCCGGCGACGATGCCGTCGATCTCCAGCGGCACGACCTCGCGGTTGAACACGCAGAGGATCCGTTGCAGCGGCCGCACCCAGCGCAGCTTGCCGGTCCCCCAGGTCATCGACTTGGGCCAGGCGAAGCCGCGCACGATCTGTTCGACCAGTTCGGCGATGATCTCGGCGGTCGGCCGGCCGGACTTGTGGATGTGTCCGTAGAGGACGCCGTTCCGCTCGGTGAGTTGCTCGCGGGCCAGGCCGGTCTTGCGCAGGAAGCCGTCCATGGCCTGGTCCGGCGCGCCGACGCGCGGGCCCTTGACCTCTTCGGACACGTCCGGCTGGGCCACGGGCAGGCCCTCGACCACCAGCGTCAGGCGACGCGGGCCGGCGAAGGCTTTCAGCCCCTCGCTGATCAGGCCGGCCCTGGCCAGGCCGTCGCGGGCCATCCGCTCCAGATCACGGGCGGCGTTCCCCTGCATGCGCGCGGGGATCTCTTCGGAGAACAGTTCAAGCAGCAGCTGGGGCATGGATCAGACTTCGGAGCCTTCGAGCGGCCGGTCGGAGAGGAGCGCGCGGAGTTGTTCCACGATCCCGGGATCGAGGTACTTGAGCATCGCCCGGGTCGTGAAGTTGCCGTACAGGCGGCCGCCGCGGGCGTAACCCCAGTCGGAAATCTCGACGGCGTCGATGGTCACCGTGTCGCCCTTGCGGATCGACATCGGCGCGTCGGGAATGTTCTCCAGCACGCCGGTGATCACGCCGTTGGTCCGGCGGATGTCGTGCAGCCACATATGTTCCCGCCCGCCGCCGGGCGTCGGGAAGCCGACCTTCAGCTTGGCCGCAGCACGCATCTCGCGGTCCGTCTCGTACATAGACCAGAACAGCGGCAGCGTGCGCCGGGCTTCGGCAACAGCGGTCTCCATCTCGCGGTCGCCGTCCGGGATCATCGCCACGGGATCGTCGGCAGGCCGCGGGGCCCGCCGCATCGGCGGCGGCGGCGAGTCCCGCAGGCCGCCGTGGTCTCCCCCGCGAGGCGGGTTCTGGGCCGACGCGCCGGTCGACAGGGCGATCAGGGCCGCCGTCAGGAGAACCAGCAGCGGCCTCATGCGGCGTCGTCCTGCTGGTCGACCCAGGCCTGGGCGCACAGTTTGCACAGGTCGCGGATGCGGCCGATGTAGCTGGCGCGCTCGGCCACCGCGATGGCGCCGCGGGCGTTCATCAGGT
>JBKJII010000433.1:0-12173 GCA_046598505.1 Caulobacter sp.
GACAGGCAGGCAAACTGGTGGATGGTGAGCGGCATGGCGGCCTCGGGCAGTGACGACGGGGACATCCCCACCCTACATTGACTGTGACTCGAAACGGGAGCGCGAATGCGCCGCGACGTACTGGAACTGAGGGCCTTCTACGCCTCCGCCCGCGGGCGGGCGGCGCGGGAGATGGTCGGCCGAAAGGTCGCCGAGGCCTGGGGCGACCCGCGCGGGCTGGACATTCTCGGTGTCGGCTACCCCACACCCTACCTCGAACGCTTCCGCGACCGGGCCCGGCGGACGATCGCAGTGATGCCGGCGACCCAGGGCGTGGAGGTCTGGCCGGCCGGCGGCCGCAACCTGGCCTGCCTCGGCGACGAGACCGCGCTGCCCCTGCCCAACGCCCTGTTCGACCGCGTGCTCTGCGTCCATGCGCTGGAGGAGGCCGACGACGCCACAGCCCTGATGCAGGACGTCTGCCGCGTGCTGGCGCCGTCAGGCCGGGTGATCGTCGCCGTCGCCGCCCGCAACGGCCTGTGGTCGAACGCCGAGGGCACCCCCTTCGGCCACGGCCGTCCCTGGAGCCGCGCCCAGCTGGAACGCGTGCTGCGCGACGCCGGTCTGGAGCCCTCCGGCTGGACCCGCGCCCTCTACGCGCCGCCGTTCGCCTGGACGGCCGGCTGGGCCGAGGGTTTCGAGCAGATCGGCGCCTGGCTCTGGCCGCCGCTGGCCGGGGTGATCCTGATGGAAGCGGTCAAACAGACCTTCGCGCTCAAGCCCAAGGGCACTCGCGCCCGGGTCCGTGTGTTCGCGCCGGGGACCCTGGTTCCCGCGCCTCCGGCGCCCGCGGGACGGGCATTGGATGCCGCAACGCAGCAAGACCCCTTGGCGACGGAGCCGGTTTCGCCCTAGCTTGGGCCTGTATCGCCTGTCCGTGTGATCGGAGCTCCCGCCATGAAGATGATCGTCGCCGTCATCAAGCCCAGCCGTCTGGACGCCGTTCTCGACGGGGTGACCGAAGCCGGCGCCTCCGGCCTGACGGTCACGGAAGTCCGCGGCTACGGCCGACAGAAGGGCAAGACCGAAGTCTATCGGGGCGCCGAGTACGAGGTGAAGCTGCTGCCCAAGGTAAAGCTGGAGATCGCCGTGCCGGAGGATGTGGTCCAGGCCGTGATCGACGCCATCGTCCGCACAGCCAACACCGGCAAGATCGGCGACGGCAAGATCTTCGTCATGGACCTCGACCAGGTCCTGCGCATCCGCACGGGCGAAACCGGCGCGGCGGCGATCGCGGGATAGGCGCCTCCCCTTGCGGGTGACTGAAGCTTTGGAGCCCGTTTCCGGTTCGTGCGTTGACCTGAAACACGGCGTATCGGGGCGGCATGGCGAACATTCTGCGAGACGGTGAAACCTGCTGGCGCACGGCGCGAGCCGACGCCCTGGCTTTCCTCATCGACGGGGCGGAGTATTTCGCAGCGGTCAAGGCCGCCATCCTGCAGGCCAAGCAGTCTGTCTGGATCCTCGCCTGGGTGTTCGATCCCCTGACCCGGCTGGAACCTGATCGCGTCGAGCGCAGCGGCGACCCGGCGACGGCCGACCGGCTGGGCCTGCTCCTGCGGCGGATCGCGGCGCTCAACCCGGCGCTCGACGTGCGGGTGCTCGCCTGGGACATGCCCTTTCCGCTCAACGCCTCCCAGGCCTTCGCGCCGGAGCGCGCGGTCGCCGAATTCAAGGGCTCCCGGGTGAAATTCCGCCTCGACGACAGCCTGCCCTACAGCGCCTGCCATCACCAGAAGCTGGTGGTCATCGACGGTCGGGTCGCCTTCGTCAGCGGCGGTGATCTGGGGGTCGACCGCTGGGACACCTGCGACCACGCTGACGATGATCGCCGACGGCGCTTGCCCAACCTTCGCCACTACAAGCCCCGGCACGACGTGGCGGTGATGATCGAGGGCCCCGCCGCCCTGACCTGCGCCGAACACTTCGCCGACCGGTGGGTCCGCTCGGAAGGCGGAACACTGGACCCGTCGCCGCCGGACCTTTCCGTGGAGTCACCCTGGCCCGCCGATGTCCCGCCGGATCTGATCGGCCGGTCCATCGCTCTGGTCCGGACGCAGCCTGCCTGGAAGGACACGCCGGAGATCACCGAGGGCCTCAGGCTGCATCTGGCTGCCATCGCGGCCGCGCGGCGGTGCATCTACATCGAGAACCAGTACCTCGCCGCCCCGACCATTGTGGCGGCCCTTGTGCGGCGGCTGGCCGAACCGGACGGGCCTGAAGTGGTGACCATCGGACCGTCCGCCAGCCCGAGCACGTTTGACCGCCTGACCATGGACAGTGCGCGCATGGCGGCGATCACGGCCCTGACCAGGGCCGATGCGCACGGCCGCTTCCGCGCCTACTGCGCCCGCACGCCGGACGGCGCACCGATCATCGTCCACTCAAAGGTGACGATCATTGACGACCGGTTCCTGCGGGTCGGGTCGGCCAATCTCAACAACCGCTCCGCCGGTCTCGACACCGAACTGGATCTGGCGCTGGAAGCCGAGGCGGGCGAGGCTGGAAGCCCGACGCGGGCAGTCATCACCAACTTTCGCGACGAACTGGTAGCCCACTTCCTCGGCCAGCCCTTGGCCGAGACCCAGGCGGCCATCGTGGCGACGGGCGGTCTGGGCGCGGCGATCGAGGCGATTGATCGCGCACCGCGCCGGCTGCGGCCCGTCGTGGTGCGTCCGCTTGGCCCCTTCGAGACCATCGTCGTGGCCTGGAGCCTCGGCGATCCCACCGCGCCGTCGGACGCCTGGCGGCCCTGGCGCCGCCGCCGGCGGCTCAAGGCGCAGCGGGCGCTGATCCCGCCGGCAGATCCAGCGTCACCACCAGCGGCAGATGGTCCGACGCCGTCCGCGCGCGCGGATCAAAGGGTGATTCAACCGCAACCGTCCTGATCCCCTCAGAGAGGAAGACGTGGTCGATGCGCAGGATCGGGAAACCGGACGGGAAGGTCGCGGTCGGCGCCTTGCCCACGCCGTCCTGGGCGTCGCGCAGCACGGCCGTCAGCATGCGGTAGGTCTGCGAGAACGGCGTGGCGTTGAAATCGCCGAGCAGGACGGCCGGGCCGACAAACCCCTCAGAGCCCAGCCAGCGCTGCCCCAGCAGTTCGGCGGTCTGAACCTGTTGTTCGCGCGGCACCAGGCCAAGATGGGTGTTGATCACCTGCAGCTCGACCCCGCCAACCTCGACGGCCACCCACAGCGCGCCGCGCGGCTCCAGTCCCCGGAGTTTGGGCAGGCCAGGCAACGGCCCGACCTTGACCAGCCGCTCGGGCAGGGCCGTCAGGATAGCGTCGCCGTAGCGCTCTTCCTCGACCGTCAGGGCGGCGTTGAAGTGCGAGCGCATCTGCAGCAGTTCGGCCAGCCGGTGCGCCTGGTCGACCCCGCCGGTGCGGCGACGACCGACGTCCAGCTCCTGCAGGGCGACGATGTCCGGCTTGCAGGCGGCGATCACTTCGGCCACCCGCGCAACGTCGAGCTTGCGGTCCGTGCCCACGCAGCGGTGGACGTTCCAGGTCATCAGGCGAAGGGTCATCCGCCGAAGAGATCGCGTGGAACGCCCTCCGGTTCCACCGGCTCGGCGTTTCGGCGGGCCAGCAGGAACAGCGCCGCCTCTGCGCGCCAGTTCTCGACCGGGCTGTTGGGGTTCATCGGTCGCGCCGGCCGACCCTCGGACAGCGCCGCGCAGGCCTCGATCCGCAGGTCGAGATCGGCCACCAATGCGTTGAAATCGGCGATCGTGCAGAGATGAATGTTCGGCGTCGACCACCAGGGCTCGGGCAGTGACCGGGTCTCCGGCATCCGGCCCCGGCTCAGCAGCGACCAGCGCACACGCCAATGGCCGAAGTTGGGGAAGCTTACCACGGCCCGGTCGGCGATGCGCAGCAGCTCGCTCAGCACCTGCCGCGGACTGCGGGTCGCCTGCAGGGTCTGGGACAGCACCGCGTAGTCGAACGCGCCGGTCGGGAACTGGTCGAGGTCGCGGTCCGCGTCCCCCTGCATCACGGCCAGGCCTCGCGCCAGGCAGGCCGACACGCCCTGCGGACTGATTTCGACGCCCCGGCCGTCAGCCTGCTTTTCGCGGGCCAGCAGCTCCAGCAACTCGCCGCCGCCGCAGCCGACGTCGAGCACGCGCGCGCCGGGCCGCACCAGTCGCAGGATCTCGAGGAAATCCTCACGCGGGGCGTTCACGACAGACCTCTCGCGGTCCAGACCGAGTCGAGGAACCCGGCCAGCGCGGAGTCCATCACCGGCTCGTCCAGCAGGAAGGCGTCATGGCCCTTGTCGCTCTCGATTTCGACGAAACTCGCGCGTGCGCCGGCCGCGTTCAGCGCCCGTACGATGTGCCGGCTTTCCGGCGTCGGGTAGAGCCAGTCGGAGGTGAACGACAGCACGCAGAAGCGCACGTCGCGCGCGCCCTTGAACGCCTCGGCCAGCACCCCGCCGTGGGTCGCGGCCAGATCGAAGTAGTCCATCGCCCGGGTGATGTAGAGGTAGCTGTTGGCGTCGAACCGGTCGACGAACGAAGCTCCCTGGTGGCGCAGATAGCTCTCCACCTGGAAGTCTGCGTCGAAGCCCCAGCTCAGACCGTCGCGTTGCAGCTCGCGGCCGAACTTCCGCTGCAGGGCCGTCTCGGACAGATAGGTGATGTGCGCGGCCATCCGGGCGACCGCCAGCCCCTTCTCGGGCCGGGTATGGTGCAGGGCATAGTCGCCGCCGCGCCAGTCAGGGTCGGCCATGATCGCCTGACGCCCGACCTCGTGGAAGGCGATGTTCTGCGCGCTGTGCCGTGCGGCGGCGGCGATGCAGACAGCGCTGAACATCCGCTCAGGATAGCTGGCCGCCCATTGCAGCACCTGCATGCCGCCCATCGACCCGCCGACCACGGCCGCCAGAGTTTCGACGCCCATGGCCTCGACCAGCATCGCCTGGGCCCGCACCATGTCGGCGATGGTCACGACCGGGAAGGTCAGGCCCCAGTGCCGTCCGGTCGCCGGATTGACCGACCCGGGCCCGGTCGTGCCCTGGCACCCGCCGACGACATTGGCGCACAGGATGAAGTGCTTGGCGGGATCGAGCGGCTTGCCGGGACCGACCAGCCGCGTCCACCAGCCGGGCTTGCCCGTCACCGGGTGCGTGGCGGCGACATGCTGGTCCAGCGTCAGGGCGTGGCAGATCAGGACGGCGTTGGATTTGTCGGCGTTCAGTCGGCCGTAGCTGGCCCAGGCCACTTCGAGATTGTCGATCCGGCCGCCGGAATCGAGCACCAGCGGCTGCCCGGCGGGAAACCGCCAGACACCGCCCTGTTGTTCGATCTCGCTCGTCGCCTCGAGGGTCATGACCGGCCTTGGACCGCCACGCGCGGTCAGTGTCAACCGGCGCCTTCCGGCGCAAGGCGGCGACAGGTATGAGGGGGCCGATGAAACGCCTGATCCTCATGCGCCACGGCAAGGCCGAACGGTCCAATCCCGGTGGAGATTTCGAGCGCGCCCTGGCCGACCGGGGCCGGTCAGACGCTGCCTTGATGGGCCGCCTGCTCGTCGACGAAGGGCTGATCCCCGACATCGGTCTGGTGTCGACCGCCCGCCGAACGCAACAGACCTGGGCCGAAGCGTCCATGGCGTTTCCGACGGTCCTGACGAAGTCGCTGGGCGGGCTGTATCACGCCGCCGGCGACCGCATCTTTTTCGAAGCGGAAGCCGCCGGCGTCGAGCATGACTTGGTCATGGTCGTCGGCCACAACCCCGGCATCCACGCCCTGACCATCGCGCTCCTGCAGGAAGGCGGTGCGGGCTCGGCCCTGATCGCGCGGGCAGAGAGCAGGTTCCCCACCTCGACCATCGCGGCCTTCACCTTCGATCCGGGCGGCCGCCCGGCCTACGATGGCCTGTTCTACGCCGCCGACCATGGTGGAGGCGGCGGCGAATGACGCGCATCTACAAGCTGCTGACTCGCCCCGAATGGCTGGCGGCCTCCGACGCGGGCCTGTTCACCGGGTCAACGGTCGATGTCGCCGACGGCTTCATCCACTTCTCGACCGCCGCCCAGGCGCAGGAGACGGGCCGCAAATACTTCTCCGGCGTCGAGGGTCTGGTGGCGGTCGCCTTCGAGGCCGAGACGCTGGGCGGCGGCCTCAAGTGGGAACCCTCCCGTGGTGGTGACCTGTTCCCTCACCTGTACGGCCCACTGCCCACAGCCCTTGCCGTCGAGGCGACGCCGGTGGATCTGGATGAGGACGGGGTTCCAGTTTTGACCGGGCTGAAAGCATGATCCTGCAACGCCCTTCCTCCCCCACTTGGGGGAGGGGGACCATGCGGAGCATGGTGGAGGGGGACGCGCCGCTGTCGAACGTTTCGTCCTCGCCTACCCGTCCATCGCCGCGCATCCCACTCCACCACCCTGCGGGTGGTTCCCCTCTCCCAAGAGGGAGAGGATGATGGTGCATGATTTCGCCGCTCGCGCCCTTCACGTCCTCGATCCGGAGGACGCCCATTCCGCAACCATCCTTGGTCTGAAGCTCGGCCTCGGCCCCATCGATCGCACGCCCGGCGACTCGATCCTGCAAACCGCGCTGGCCGGTCTCGCGGTCACCAACTGCGTCGGCCTCGCCGCGGGGTTCGACAAGAACGCCGACGTCCCGGCCGCCATGCTCCGCGCCGGCTTCGGCTTCGTCGAGTGCGGCACGGTGACCCCCCTGCCCCAGGCCGGCAATCCGCGGCCGCGCCTGTTCCGCCTGGCCGAGGACCGCGGCGTGATCAACCGCATGGGCTTCAACAACGCCGGCCTCGGCGCCTTCGCCGGCAACCTGGCCCGGCGCAAGACCGATGGCCCGGTCGGCGCCAACATCGGAGCCAACAAGGACTCGGACGACCGCATCGGCGACTACGTCCTGGGCCTCAGGCGCCTCTGGGGTCTGGCCGACTGGTTCACGGTCAACATCTCGTCGCCCAACACGCCCGGCCTGCGCGCCCTCCAGACCCGGGCCGCCCTCGAAGAGTTGCTCGGCCGCCTCGCCGAAGCCCGCCGGGCCATGACCGGCGACTATCCGGTGTTCCTCAAGGTGGCCCCTGATCTCGAGGACGGCGAGGTGGAAACCATCGTCGAGACGGTCGCCGCTTTCGGTCTGCAGGGGATCATCGTCTCCAACACGACCATCTCCCGCCCGGACAGCCTGAGGTCGCCGCAGAAGGCCGAGACCGGCGGCCTGTCGGGCCCGCCGCTGATGAGCCTGTCGACCGGGATGCTCGCCCGTTTCCACGCGGCCAACGACAAAGGTCTGACCCTGATCGGCGCCGGCGGCGTCGCCTCGGGCGCCGACGCCCTGGCCAAGATCCGCGCCGGGGCCAGCGCGGTGCAGCTCTACTCGGCCATGGTCTTCGAAGGCCCCGGCCTGGTCACCCGCGTGAAACTGGACCTCGCCGCCCGGCTGCGGGCCGAGGGTTTCGCCTCCGTCAGCGAAGCGGTCGGCGCCGGATGACTTGCCAGAACCGGTCAATCGGCGACCCCGGCGCCATCGAACCGCCATTCCGCCTTGCTGTTTTCGCCTTGCACACGAATTGTCACTACGTTGCTCAGCGTTCGGACGTGAAGTAACGCATGGCCATGGTCGACGCCCCGCCCCCCGAGACGGAGACGTCGGGACCGCACGCCCAGCCCTCGCGCCGCTGGCTGTGGCCCGGCGGCCTGTCCGCGCGCCTGCTGGTTCTGACGGCGCTGTTCGTCGCCGGCGCCGCGCTGTTCGTGTTCCCCGCGACCCTGGCGGCCTATGAGGAGCAGTGGCTGCTCGACCGCATCCGCGCGGCGGAACTGGCTTCGACCATCGCCGAAGCCGACCCCGCCCGTCGCGTCACCGCCCCCGTGCGCCAGCAGCTGCTGGAACAGGCCGGTGTTGTCTCCGTGGCGATCCAGACCGACGGCATGCGCCGGCTGATCCTGGCGGCGCCTCGCGATATTCGCACGCCCTACATGGTCGACATGCGCAACCAGAACCCGCTGGCCTGGATGATGGCGCCGTTCCAGACCCTGTTCGGCGGTCAAGGCCGCATGGTCCGGGTGATCGCCGAGCCCCGTTTCCGCTCCGGCGAGTTCGTCGAGATCGTCACGCCTGACGCGCCCCTGCGCGAGGCGCTGCTGGGCTATCTCGGCCGGCTGCTGGCGGTAACCCTGTTCGTCGCCCTGTTGGCGGGCCTGGCCGTCTACCTGGCCCTGAACGCCTTCCTCGTGCAGCCGATGCAGAAGATCACCCTGGCCATGGAGCGGTTCCGCGCCGACCCGGCCGATCCGGCCGCCCGGGTGAAGCCCTCGCGCCGCCGGGACGAGATTGGACGCGCCGAGGCCGAGCTGGAGCGGATGCAGGTCGACCTGCTGGCGGCCCTCAGTTCACGCGCCCGACTGGCTGCGCTCGGCGAGGCGGTGGCCAAGATCAATCACGACCTGCGCAACATGCTGACCAGCGCCCAGATCGCCTCGGACCGGCTGGCCGCCATCGGCGATCCCAAGGTCGCCCAGGCCCTGCCCCGCCTGGAACGGGCGCTGGATCGCGCGGTGACGCTTGCCACGGACGTGCTGGCCTACGGCAAGTCGGCCGAGGCCGCGCCGGAAGCCCGCCCCACCCTGCTGCGCGCCGCGCTCGACGCGGCGGCCGAAGATGCGGGCCTGAGCGAAAGCGGCGTGAGGCTGGAAACCCAGATCGACGATGCGGACGCGATCATGGCCGACCCCGACCAGCTCCACCGCCTGCTGGTCAACCTGCTGCGCAACGCCCGCGAGGCGATCCAGGACAAGGGCAGTGATCGTCCGGGCCGCGTCCAGGCCGCGCTGACCCGCCGCGACGGCCTCAGCATCGTGCGGCTGTCGGACGACGGGCCCGGCCTGCCTGAGCGGGCCATGGTCAACCTGTTCCAGCCCTTCTCCGGCTCAGCTCGCCGGGGCGGCACGGGCCTTGGCCTGGCCATCTCCCGTGAGCTGGCCCAGGCCCACGGCGGCGACCTGACCCTGGTCAAGTCGTCGGCCAAGGGCAGCGTGTTCGACCTGACCCTGCCCGGCGACCTGAGCGCCGAGAAACCAAAGCGCGCCCGGAAGAAGAAGGCGGCGGTCTAGTATCCCTTCGCCACGCCTTCGCGCCGCGAGTCCGCCGCACCGACCAGTCCGGCCGGCGTCGCCGCCACGCCGTGCAGGCCGGACGCCTCGCCGGCGGTGTTGTTGAACACCAGGCCCCGGGCCGCCAGCCCATCGACAACGCCGGGAAGATATCTGCCCGGCTCGCTGGAGAAGCGGTCGCCCCGCGCCACGAGGTTGGGCAGGTCCACCGCCTCCTGCAGCGGCAGCTTCCAGTCCAGATACCCGACCAGGGCTTTCAGATTGTACGACAGGATGCTGTTGCCGCCCGGCGAGCCGATGGCCATCACCAGCCGGCGGTCGCCGTCCAGCACGATCACCGGCGACATCGATGAGCGCGGCCGCTTGCCAGGCGCGGGCGCGTTGGCCGCCGGCGCGCCGTCGGCTTCCTTCGGCGAGAAGCTGAAGTCGGTCATCTGGTTGTTGAGGAAGAAGCCGGCGACCATCCGGCCTGAGCCGAAGATGCTTTCCACCGTCGTGGTCATCGAGACCACGTTGCCGCTGGCGTCGACAATGACGAAGTGGGTCGTGCCGCCCGGCTCGACCGTGCGGTCCGGCCCGCGCACGCCGGCGCCGTCAGGACTGCCGAACGTCGGCGCCGGCCCGGCCCGGTCGCCGATCAGGGTCGCACGCTGGTCGACATAGGCAGGCTTCAGCAGCCCCTTCAGGGGCACAGCGACGAAGGCAGGGTCGCCGAAGTAGCGGTCCCGGTCGGCGTACATCACCCGCTCGGCCTCGGCGAGACGCAGCCAGCCCAGCGGGTCGGCCGGCCCACGCGTGGCGATGTCGGTCCGCTCCAGCAGCATCAGACCCTGCAACAGGGCGCCGCCGCTGGACGCCGGCCAGGTCGTGCAGACGACATAGATCCGGTAGGGCCCGCACAGCGCCTTCTGGCGGTTCGGGCGATAGGCCTTGAAGTCCGCCAGCGTCAGCGCCCCGGGCAGGGCGCCTTCATGCACCCTGGCGACGATGGCTTCGGCGATCGGGCCTTCATACAGGGCCGACGGCCCCTCGGCGGCCAGCCGCCGCACCGTGGCGGCATAGTCCGGGTTCTTCAGCAGGTCGCCGGCCTTCATCCGGCTACCGTCGGGCCGGCCGAAATAGCGCTTCGCATCCGGCGTGCTCGCCTGCGGGAACGGTCCCGAGATCATGCCCGCAAGCCGAGGGCTGACGGTGAATCCGTCCGTCGCCAGCCTTTCGGCGTCAGAAAAGAGCGCCGTCCAGGGCAGCGCGCCATGGTCCTTGTGCGCCAGCGCCAGCATGGCCACGGCCCCCGGCACGCCGGTCGAACGGCCGCTGAGCAGCGCCGTCACGAACGGCAGCGGCTTGCCGTCCTCGCCGAGGAACATCTCCGGCGTCGAGCCGGCCGGGGCCGTCTCGCGGCCGTCGTAGGCCGTCACGGTCTTCGATCTGGCGTCGTAGTAGACCATGAACGACCCGCCGCCGAGGCCTGAGCTCTGCGGCTCGACCAGTCCCAGCACGGCCTGCACGGCCACGGCCGCGTCGATCGCCGAGCCGCCTTCACGCAGCACCTTCAACCCCGCCTCGGTGGCCAGCGGATTGGCCGAAGCGACCATGACCGTCGCGCCCGCCGACGGGGTCGGTGCGGCTGGCGTCCGGGCGAACGGCTGGGGCAGCACCGAACAGCCGGCGAGGAACAGAGCGGTGACGAGACTGACGAGGCGCATGAAAACTCCGGACGGATCCCTGCCAGCATAGGGTTCACACGCCGAAGGGAAAGCCCCGCACATGGACAAGTTCCGGAGGTCGTGCGACTCGAACGCCATGAGCAAAGCCCGCCCCGGACCCCGGAACCTGATCACCGACGTACCCGGCCTGACCGTCGGCCAGGCGCAGGACGACACCGTCCGGACGGGCGTAACCGTGATCCTGCCGATCGCGCGGGCCGTCTGCGCGGTCGACGTGCGCGGCGGCGGCCCCGGCACCCGCGAGACGGATGCGCTCGATCCCGAGAATCTGGTCGGGTCGGTCGACGCCGTGGTGCTGTCCGGCGGCTCGATGTACGGCCTGGCCGCCGGCGATGGCGTGGCCGCCTGGCTGGGCGCCCAGGGCCGCGGCTTCCGTGTCTCGCCCCTGCCGCAGGTCCCGCCTTCGCCCATCGTACCGGCGGCCATCCTGTTCGATCTCGGCAACGGCGGCGACAAGCAGTGGGGGCTGGAGCCCCCCTATCGCCGACTCGGTATCGAGGCCGCCGAAGCCGCGGGCCTGGACTTTGCCCTCGGCGTCGCGGGCGCGGGCTACGGGGCCAAGGCCGGCGCCCTGAAGGGCGGCACGGGGTCGGCGTCGATCACCACGCCCGACGGCTACACGGTCGGCGCCGTCGTGGCCGTCAACAGTCTGGGCTCCGTGGTCGGCGGCGACGGCCTGACCTTCTGGGCTTCGCCGTTCGAGATCGACGGCGAGTTCGGCGGCCGCTCGCCGGCCGGCCTCGCGATCGGCCCCGACGACTGGGGCCTGGCCAAGGGCGCCCCGGCCATGCGCGAGAACACCACCATCGCCTGCGTGGCCACCGACGCTGTCCTGACCACCGCCCAGGCCAAACGGGTGGCGATCATGGCCCAGGCGGGCCTTGCCCAGGCCATCCGCCCGATCCACGCCCCCTTCGACGGCGACGTCGTTTTCGCCCTCTCCACCGGCCGCGTGGACCTTGGCCCGACACCCGACCGCATGGTCATGCGCATCGGCGCCCTGGCCGCCGACTGCCTGGCCCGCGCCGTCGCGCGCGGCGTCTACGAGGCGGCGCCGTGGGACGGCTGCGACACGCCGGCCTGGCGAAACCTGCCGGGTCTCAAGAGGTAATTTCGCGTCGGTTCCGAATTCGCCGAAAAACCCGCCGCGGGCGCTTGCCAACCGCCCGGACCCCGACTAGGTTCCGCGCCCTCGCAGGAGGCCTAGACGCCCCCCGCGAAGTGCGCGCCCGTAGCTCAGCTGGATAGAGCATCAGACTACGAATCTGAGGGTCGGACGTTCGAATCGTTCCGGGCGCGCCAATTCTTCCACACC
>JBKJII010000069.1:0-19717 GCA_046598505.1 Caulobacter sp.
CCCGATCGCTGGCCGGCGTCGCCCAGTCCATTGCGGCCTCGGCGCTGCGCGCCCAGCAGGCCCGCATGCGGGTCATCGCCGAGAACCTGGCCAACGCCAATTCGACGTCGCGGACACCGGGCGGCGATCCGTACCGCCGCCAGGCGCCGGTGTTCGAGCCCACCAAGGTTGCGGGCGGCGGCACGGGCGTGCGGATGTCCAAGGCTGAACCCGATCAGAAGCCCTTCAAAACCGACTACGAGCCTGGCGCCCCGGGGGCCGATGCTCAGGGCTATGTGAAGCTTCCGAACGTCGACTCGCTGGTGGAGGCCCTCGACATGAAGGAGGCCCAGCGCGCCTACGAGGCCAACCTCAACGTGATCGAGACGGCGCGCGCCATGGAGATGCGCACCCTCGATCTGCTCAAGAAATAGGGAAGCGCTGAGCCATGATGACCGCCCTTGCCGCCGCCAAGGCCTATGCCTCCGCAGGCGCCGGAACGGCCCTCGGGGGCGCCGCGCCGGCCGCGAGCGGCGGCGGCCAGGACTTCGGGGACCTGCTGAAGTCGGTGATGAGCGACGCCGCCGACGCGTCCAAAAAAGCCGAACACCAGATCGCCGCCCAGGTCGCGGGCAAGGCCGAGCTGATCGACGTGGTTACGGCCATTTCCTCGGCCGAAGCCAGCCTGGAGACAGTCATGGCCGTCCGCGACCAGGTGATTTCCGCCTATCAGGAAATCATGCGGATGCCGATCTAGGCCCGTCAGCCACGCGAACGCCTTCATCTGCAACGAAGGGGCTCAAAGCCCTTCCACCACCATGAACAGAACATAACGGGCCGCTCAGGCGACACTCACATCCGGTCTGCCATCTTCACCTTCGACACGTCCCGCTTCCCCCGAATTTTCCGGGCCCAGGACCTCCCGAAGGAGTGAAGACCATGAAGAAGTTTCTGATGGCGGCCGTTGCGATCGCCACCCTGGCCGGCGCCGCGGGCGCCGCCTCGGCCCAGACCTACGGCCAGCCGTACCGTCCCGACGCCGGCTATGACGGCGGCTACCGCGACGATGGCGGTTACCGTGACGGCGGCAATCGTGGCGGCTATGGCTCCGCTGTCGTCGACGCCAAGCAAAACCAGGTCGCCATGCGGATCGTCCGCGGCGAGCGGCTGGGTGTCCTTGACCGTCGCGAAGTGCGCAACCTGCGCATCGAACTGGCCCAGACGGCCGACCTCGAGCGCCGCTTCCGGTCCAGCCGCGGTCTCGACCGTCGCGAGATCGGCATCCTGATGACCCGTCTCAACCGTCTCGACAACATCATCATCGCCCAGATCCGTGAAGGCCGCGATGGCCGCGGCTACGGCGACGGTCGTGGATACGGTGACGGTCGTGGCTACGGCGACCGTGACGGCTCTGGCTATGGCGACCGCGATGGTCGCGACTACGGCCACGACGGCCGCCCGCACTAGGCGCGGCTGACGCCAAACGATCCGGCAAGGGGGCGGCGCAAGCCGCCCCCTTTTCCGTGTCAGGTTTCGATCGACAACATCGTGCGGTCTTCGCTGAGCTTTACCACGACGTCGGCCATCAACCCGCCGGCCAACATGTGGCGGCTGATCCGCTCGTAGTGCTGGATGAACCGGGCGAGGGCGTCGCGCCGTCCGTCGGGCAGGTTCGCACGCGCCATGCCCAGCAGTTCGGCCTCCTGCTCACAGCGCCAGTCCAGCACCCGCTCGAACGCCGGCGCGGCCAGGAACACCATGGCGTCGAACCCGCGGAAAAAGGCCTGGTAGCGCCCGGCCAGCGCCTCGTCGACGGAACTGCGCCAGACGGCGTTGGGGTCTTCGTCGCGCTCCAGGGCGTTGACCGGCGTGGCCAGCGCCGCCGGATCCTGCCGCGTCGCGCCCAGGCACCAGCCCTCGATGAGGATCGCGCCCGGCCGGCCGACAAACACCGGCCAGTCCGCTTCGGGCCGTCGTTCGTCGCCCAGCTTGTCGAAGGCGGGCAGGGGCGTGTGGTCGTCCGGCCCCGCCGCGCGCAGCGCCGCCACCGTCCGGTCGGCCAGGTCCAGATCGTGGGTCCCCGGAGGACCGCGCACGGCGAACAGGGGATGCACCTGCGCCGCCAGCGCCGTGCGTTCGGCCTTCGTCAGATAGACATCATCCAGCGAAAACGTCGCCCCGCCCAGCCGCGCCGCCGCGGCTCTGGCCAGGGTCGTCTTCCCGGACCCCTGAGCGCCGGCAATCCCGATCAGTGCCGGCCGGTCGGGCTGCGTGCGGGCGGCGGCCAGGTCGTAGACGAGATCGAGGAGGGCGGGCGACATCATGCCGAAAGGGTGGGTCGCGCCGAAGCGTCCGTAAACCCGCATTAACCATAAACCGCCAGTGTGGCCGCCGGGTCTTCCAATTCCTGCTTGAGGCATTTCCCATGAATGGCGCCGAGGTTCTGGACGTCGGGCGCGACGCCATCTGGCTGACGCTGCAACTGTCGGCCCCGGTCCTGATCGTCGGCCTGATCGTCGGCGTCGGCATCGGCCTGTTCCAGGCCCTGACGCAGATCCAGGAAGCGACGCTGGTCTATGCGCCCAAGATCGTGGCCATCTTCATCTCGCTGCTGATCTTCCTGCCGCTGATGGGGGCGCTGATGGGCGGCTTCATGAACCACATCGCCGCCCGCATCGCGGCGATGTAGGCCTGTGGAGGCCTACGCCACAGCTGCGCAGGTCTACGCCGCCGGTCTCGTGTTCGCGCGGATCGGGGCCATGGTCATGCTCGTGCCGGGGCTGGGCGACGCCAGCGTGCCACCGCGGATCCGGCTGTCGTTCGCGCTTCTGATGTCGCTGCTCCTGACACCGCTGGTGGCGCCGCATGTGCCGGTGCCGACGACGCTCGGCGACAGCGCCGGCGCCCTGATCCGCGAGACGCTGATCGGCCTGATGATGGGCTCGATCCTGCGGCTGTTCCTCAGCTCGCTGACCACGGCCGGAGAGGTGGTCTCGATCCAGACCACGCTCGGTTTCGCCCAGACGGCCAACCCGGCCGGGGCCGCCCCCAGCACGACCATCTCCACCTTCCTGGCCCTGATCGGCACCGTTCTGGTGATGACCACCGACCTGCATCACCTGTTCTTCGCGGCGATGTTCAACTCCTACAAGCTGTTCCCCTTCGGCCATGCCCTGATGATCGGCGACGCCGCGAGCCTGGCGGTGCAGACGGTGGCCGGGTCCTTCGCGCTCGGCATCCAGCTGGCGGCGCCGGTGATCGTCTTTTCGATCGTGTTCAACATCGCCGCGGGCCTGGTCGCCCGGGCCATGCCGCAGTTCCAGATCTTCTTCGTCGCCACGCCCCTGTCGGTAATGCTCGGCCTGTCGGTCTTCGCCCTCAGCCTGGGCGTCATCGGCATGGTCTGGACCAGCCGCTACCGCGAGCTGCTCGAGGTCTTCAGCTAGATGGCTGACGACAACGACGCCGCCTCGAAAACAGAAAAGGCGACACCCCGCAAACTGGAGGAGGCCCGCAAGAAGGGCGACGTCGTCCGCTCGCAGGACGTCTCCCAGCTGGCCTCGTTGATCGGCGCGTTCGGCATCCTGGCGGTCGGCGGCGGGTGGCTGTGCCGCGATCTGGCCATGCGGTTGCTGCCGTTTGTCTCCCATCCCGCCAATATCGACGTCTCCGGCGGCGGGCTGATGCTGGTCGCCCGGCAGGCGACCTGGGCCGCCGCGCCGATCCTGATCGCGGTGATGGGCGGCGCGGCCCTCGCCGGGGCGGCCGGCAACGTCTTCCAGTCCGGCCTGCTCTGGACCACCGAAAAGATGAAGCCGGACGTCAAGAAGATCTCCCCGCAGGAGGGCTTCAAGCGCATTTTCGGCATCGACGGCCTGGTCAACTTCCTCAAGTCCGCGACCAAGATCATCGTCACCGGCGCGGTCGCCTGGTTCGCCCTGAAGGACCGTGGCGAGGAGCTGGGTCGGCTGGCGGCCATGGACCCGACGGCCGTGCTGCCGATGAGCGCGGAGCTGCTCAAGGCCCTGTTCTATGCCGTCATGGCCTTCCTGGCCGTGACCGCCGGCTTCGACTGGATGTGGCAGCGCCAGCGCTTCATGAAGCGCATGCGCATGAGCCGCGAGGAACTCAAGGACGAGTACAAGCAGAGCGACGGCGACCCGCACATCAAGGCCAAGCAGAAGCAGCTCCGCAACGAGCGCGCCCGCCGCCGCATGATGCAGAATGTGCCCAAGGCCACGGTCGTGGTGATGAACCCGACCCACTACGCCGTGGCGCTGCGCTACGAGCAGGGCGTGACGCCCGCGCCGGAGTGCGTGGCCAAGGGCATGGACGACCTGGCCCTGCGCATCCGCGCGGTCGCCGAGGAGCACGGCGTGCCGGTGATCGAGGACGCGCCGCTGGCGCGAGCCCTCTACGCGGCCGTCGACGTCGACCAACAGATTCCCGACACCCATTTCGAAGCGGTGGCCAAGGTCATCGGCTTCATCATGGGCGCGGCCCAGCGCCGGCAGGCCAAAATCGGCGGCACACGCGCCCGGGCGCTTTAACGAGTAAGGTTCATGAGTGATTCGACCGCCACCCCGGCTGGACTGATGACAGATCCTGCGCCGACCAAGACGCGCGAAAGGCATTTCGACCCGCTGACTCTCGCGGCGGGCGGCTTTTTCCTGTTGGCTGTCGGCTTCGCGGCAGTGCCGGTTCTGTCGAAAGCCAGTACGGAGACCGTGGCCAGCACCTTGCTGCTGGCGGGCCTCGCGGGCGTCGCCTTCCTGGGTCTGCTGGCTTTCCGCAACGCCAGCCGTCCTGTCGAGATCGAAGACGAAGGCGCCGAGACCTTTATCGAGGCGCTCGGCGAAGCCGCCGCGGTCGCCGGACCAGATGGTCGTGTCCATGCAGCCAACGCACCCTGGCGCGCCGCGCTCGGCGCCCTCAAGCGTCTCCCGCGCAACGGCCACGCCGCGCCCGGCCTGTTCGCCGCCCTGGCGCGTGCCCGAAAGGGCGAGATTGGCCGCGCCTCGGTCAAGGTCGGCCGCGAGGAATGGCCGGTCTCGGTGGCGCCGCTGGGCGCCGGCCGGTTCCTGCTGCGACTGGACGCCTCCGGCGCCGAGACCCTGCGCCTGACCGCCGCCACGCCCGCCATGCCGGCCGTCGCCTCGGCTCCACCGGTCATCCTCGCGCCCACCGGCCCGGCCAAGCTGGACGCCCTGGCCGCCGCCTCGCCGTTCGGCGCGGCGATGCTGGAAGGCGCGGAAGTGTTCGGCGCCGTGATCGTCGAGGCCAATCCGGCCCTGACCGCCATGACCGGCGGCAAGGCCGCGGCCGGCATGACGTTCGGCGAGCTGATCGACCCCGCCTCGCGCATCGACGCGGGCTTCGGCGCCGGCGAGGGCCGCGCCGGGCCGATCGAGGTGCGGCTGGCGCACGACCCGCTGCAGATCTCGCACCTGTATCTGGCCCGCACCGACGGCCGACTGGTCGCCTATCTGGTCGACGTCACCGAGCAGAAGCAGATCGAGCTGCAGCTGGCCCAGAGCATGAAGATGCAGGCCATCGGTCAGATGGCCGCCGGCATCGCGCACGATTTCAACAATCTGCTGACGGCAATCCAGCTGCGGCTCGATGAACTGCTCGAGCGCCACTCGCTGGGCGATCCCAGCTACGAGGGCCTGACCTCGATCAAGGGCGCGGCGGCCCGCGCGGCTGATCTGGTGCGCAAGCTGAAGACCTACTCCCGCCAGGAGACGGTCCAGCGCGAAGTACTCGATCTCGGCGAGATGATCAGCGACTTCGAGGTGCTGCTGCGCCGGCTGCTGCGCGAGAACGTCAAGCTGGAGACCGAGTACGGCCGCGACCTGCCGCTGGTGAAGGCCGACAAGGGCCAGCTCGAGATCGCCGTGATGAACCTGACGCTCAACGCCCAGGACGCGCTGATCAGCGCCAAGGGCGGCGGAAAGGTCTGGCTCAAGACGGCCAAGGTGACCTACGCCGAGGCCGCCGCGCTCGGCTATGGCGGCCCGCCCATGGGCGAGATGGCCATGATCGAGGTCAGCGACGACGGTCCCGGCATTCCCGAGGCGGTCATCGGCAAGATTTTCGACCCTTTCTTCACCACCAAGGCCGTCGGCGAGGGCACGGGCCTGGGCCTCGCCCAGGTGTTCGGCATCGTCAAGCAGTCGGACGGCTGGATCGAGGTGCTGTCACGGCCGGGTGAGGGCGCGACCTTCCGCATCTTCCTGCCGGTCCACATCCCCAGCGCCATCGCGCCGCGGCCCGTCGCCGTGCCGGTCGCGACCATGGCCCGCCCGCGCCCGGCGCGGGACCTGTCCGGCAACGGCCGCATCCTGTTCGTTGAGGACGAGGAGGCGGTGCGCGGCATCGCCGCCACCCTGCTGCGCAAGCGCGGCTACGAGGTGCTGGAAGCCGCAGACGGCGAACAGGCCCTGACCATCGCCGAGGAAAACGCCGGCCAGATCGACCTGTTGATCAGCGACGTGATGATGCCCGGCATGGACGGCCCGACCCTGCTCAAGAAGGCCCGCATCCATCTGGGCGACGCCCCGGTGATGTTCATCAGCGGCTACGCCGAAGCCGAGTTCAGCGACCTGCTGGAAGGCGAAACAGGCGTGTCGTTCCTGCCCAAGCCGCTGGACATCAAGACCCTGGCCGAGCGGGTCAAGCAGCAGCTGATGCGGCCGGCGGCCTAACCGGTCTGGTTCGCTGTTGTGGCGATGGCTTTGGCGCAGGCCCACTGCAACATGATGTAGGCGCAGGCGATCAGGAGCCGGACATGCTCTGCCAGGAGGGGTGTGAGCACCAGTTCGCCATCGCCCTTCATCTCCATGAAGCCGTGATCGTGACCCTCTTTGAGAACGCGACGCACCTGGGTGCGGGAGACGCCGCAGGCCTTGGCCACGCCCGCAAGGGAATAGGCCATCGGGCCGACCGGCGGAAAGGGGGCGTCCTCGCGCTCGGCGGCGGTCAGCAACTCGCCCAGCACCATCATGCCGGCGAACTTGTGAGAGATGACGTTCAGGCTGACGGCGTCGAATTCGAACCACTCGAACCCGGCCAGGCAGAGCTCGCCGATGCCGGCCATGATCGCGAGGAAGAAGGCGTCGTCGTCGAGCC
This sequence comes from Caulobacter sp., assembly GCA_046598505.1. Lineage (GTDB taxonomy): Bacteria > Pseudomonadota > Alphaproteobacteria > Caulobacterales > Caulobacteraceae > Caulobacter. The sequence continues at coordinate 7,111 of JBKJII010000069.1, forward strand.
TGACCAGCGCCTCGGCAATGTCCGGATCCAGAGGCCCGGCGGCAGCGAACTCGCGCCGATAGCGTTCGCGAAACGCCTGCGACATTCGCGGGGTCGGCTGGAAGGCCCGGACTCGCCCGTCGCCTGCGGCCGGCGCCGGCTCGATGTAGCCAATGAAACGCATGAAGGTCAGCACCGACCGGGCGCGTCCCGGGCCTGACACGCCCGTGAGGTCCAGCAGTTCGCTGAGCCGCGAGAGCGTGATTCCGCCCGGCGTGCCGTGCAGGTACAGCGCCCAGATGCCGCACAGAAACCGGCCCAGGTCACGCAGGCTGGTCTCCAGCATCGGCGTGCTGTTTTCCGGCGCGCGCCAGATGTGCACGGCCCGACGCTCATAGGCGGCGAACCCCGGCAGCGCGATCGTACGGTCCAGCAGTTCCTGGCCCAGCATGGCCCTCGCAGTGGCTTTGGCAGCCTCTGAAACGAACGATTCGGAATCGGTGCGCGCGCCAGCTTCAGTCATTTGCTGTCTGTTTAGTCCAGTTGCGGGATGCCGGGCCGCGAACGATTGTCGCAGGTGAACATTGTTCGCGCAGCGCCGTTATCGCCGGAAGGCCGGACGTCGAAGTGCGCCCCGACGAGGATGCCATGCGCGCCATGTCGGGCGTGGGACGAAGCGTTGGTCAAGGCCTGCATGCGCGCAGGAGTTCGGAAAGGCGCGGGTGACGCACATGCGGGCATGGTTCAGGGGCGTCTTCAACGAACTGTTCATGCGTGTTGCCCTCGACCTGCTTGGTCTTGGACCCGCAGACAGGCGGCGTCGCTCGAAACGCCGGCGCTAGCCCTTCTTGCCGGGCTTTCTGGCCTTGCCGGCGACAGGCGCGGCTGGCGGCATCTCGACGGTGATTGCGCGCTGAATGTCCTCACCCACGAAGCCGACCGCCTCGGCCTGTTTGACGCCCGGCAAAACGGCCACGTCGTACAGTTCCTCGATGGTGTGCTCGAACCGGAGCCAGTCGACCGTACGGCCGGTGTCGATGTCGACAATGATCAGGCCACAGCGGGCCACGGCGTCCTTGGCGTCGAGCCGGCTGTCGAGAGCAAGGCCCTCGAAGGTGTGGTTCTTGCGCGGTCGCGACAGGCCGATGACGGCGTAGCGGCCAACAAACGCAAGGCCACGAGCGTAGCCGGGGCAGAAGGCGACGGCGGTGAACTGGCCGGTCTTCGGATCAATCGTGCCGAACTCGCCTTCACCGGAATTGAGCACCCAGAGCTTGCCGTCATAGAGCCGCGGCGAGTGCGGCATCGACAGGCCGCGCGCGACAATCTCGCCGCTGGCGACATCGATGATCACCCCGCCGTCCCGGCGACGCTCGCGCCAGCCGTCCAGCACATCCGAGCGGCTGACTGCGCTGACATAGGCCGGACGCGTCCCGTCCATGGCCAGACCGTTGAGGTGGCAGCGATCCTCCGGCGTCAGGGCCGAGATGAACGGCGGCATCCACAAGGGCCTGAAGCTGTGTTTTTCGCTCGGGGTGGCCAGGCAGTTGAACAGGGTGTTGACGAACACCGGCGTGGGCTTGCCGTCGATCTCGGTCATACCGATGTCGTGGCAGTCAATGCGGCCGGTGATGCGGCCTTCCCGCGGGACAAAGCGACGGTCGACGCCGTTGGCAGCGGTCTTCCCGGGCGGGATCTCGTTTTCGAACCGCCAGATCGCGTGCATGCCGCTGGTCCACAACGACTGACCGTCGGTCCACAGCCCCTGGCACTGTTCCAGCAGGCGCTCGTGCGCGCGTATCGAACCGTCCGGCTTCCGCCCGATCAGAAACAGCCGCCCTGCCTGATAGGTGGTCAGGCCGACACTGCAGTTGTTCTCCTCGAGCCATCCGCCAAAGGTCTGCGACAGCAGCAGGATCGGACCCTTGTCAGGCTTGGCCTGGTCACTCATCGATCTTGCCTGCCCCGGTTGCCTGATGCTTTTGGCGGATTGGCGGGGGCGCGCGCAAGCGTCTTCGTCCGCCGTCTGGTCGCGCCGCCCATGATGCGCATTACCGCGAATTAACGCCGTCCACGTTGCCGCACGGCCTCGCCGGGCCTACGCCTTTGCGCAACTCATCAGCGCCAGGGAGGCCCCCCGTGCAAAGCCGTCGTGAACTTCTCTTCTCAGCTGCGGCCGCCGCCGCTGTCGCCGCCGCCATTTCACCCAAGGACGCCTTTGCCGCGATCGCCGCCTCACCGGGCAGCGATCCGGCGACCGTCGGCAAGGCCACGGCCGTCTACGACGCCCTCGTAGCCCGCCAGCTGCGTCGTTCGCCGGAAGCGGCCACCGGTCTGGGACTCGACACCGGCGACATGGCCTGGACCAAGTCCCTGCTGTCGGACAGCTCTCTGACCGCCCAGAAGGAGAACGCCGAGTACAACGCCCAGGAGCTCGTCAGCCTGCGCACTGTCGACCGCAGCAAGCTCGCCGGCATGGACGCCGCAAGCTACGACACGGTTGAGTTCGTGCTGGCCACGGGCGACGAATTCACCAAAAAGTTCGAGTACAACGGGGCCTACGGCGGCGCCCCCTACGTCCTGTCGCAGCTGACCGGCTCCTACCAGCAGACGCCCGATTTCCTCGACAGCCAGCACACCATCAAAACCAAGGCCGATGCGGACGCCTATCTGTCGCGGGTCGAGGAATTCGGTCGCGTGCTCGACCAGGAGGTCGAGACCGCCCAGCACGACGCGGCGCTGGGTGTGATCCCGGCCGACTTCACCATCGACAAGGCCCTGATCCAGTTCAAGACGATGCTCGGCGTGGCGCCGGGCGACTCGCCGCTGGTCCAGTCGGTGGCCCGCCGGGCCAAGGAAAAGGGCATCGCCGGCGACTACGCCGGCCAGGCCGAGAGACTCTATGCCGAGAAGGTCCGCCCGGCGCTCGCTCGCCAGGCCGCCCTGCTGGAGAGCTGGCGTCCGAAGGCGGTGCATGACGCCGGCGTGTGGCGCCTGCCCAAGGGCGAGGAGTACTATCTGACGTCGCTGGAGAGCTACACGACCTCAAAGATCACGCCCGACGAGATCCACCAGACGGGCCTCGACATGGTCGCCAGCCTGGGCGCCCAGTGCGACAAGCTGATGCGCAAGGCGGGCTACACGACGGGCACGGTCGGCGAACGTTTCCGCCAGATGTACGCCGATCCGAAGCAGCACTACCCCAACACCGATGAGGGCAAGGTCGCGTTGATCGCCGACCTCAACAAGAAGGTCGCGGCGATCACGCCCAAACTCCCGAAGTACTTCGGCCAGCTGCCAAAGGCTCCCCTCGAGATCCGTCGGGTGCCCAAGGCCATCGAGGCCGGCGCGCCGGGCGGCTACTACAACTCTCCGAGTCTCGATGGTTCGCGGCCGGGCATCTACTGGATCAACCTGCGGGACAGCGCCGAACAGCCGAAGTTCGCCCTGTCGACCCTGACCTATCACGAGGCGATTCCGGGCCACCACCTGCAGCTGTCGCTGAGTAACGAGGCCGGCGACCTGCCGTTGATCCGCAAGATGATCGGCTTCTCGGGCTACAGCGAAGGCTGGGCGCTCTATGCCGAGCAGCTGGCGGTCGAGATGGGCATGTACGATGGCGACCCCGAAGGCCAGATCGGCATGCTGCACGACGCCATGTTCCGCGCCGTGCGCCTGGTTGTCGACAGCGGCATGCACCACAAGAAATGGAGCCGCGAGAAGGCGGTGAAATACTACGTCGACAACATCGGCGATCCTGAAGTCTCGGCGATCACCGAGATCGAGCGCTATGTCGTCTGGCCGGGTCAGGCCTGCAGCTACATGGTCGGCAAGATCGAGTTCCTGCGCCTGCGCGCGAAAGCGAAGAAGGCGCTGGGCCGCAGGTTCGACATCCGCAAGTTCCACGACGCCTGCCTGCTGTCCGGCGGCGTGCCGCTGACGGTGCTGGAGCGGGTGGTCGACGGCTATATCGCGGGCGCGAAATAGGGCAGGCGACAGGGCGCGGGGCGTCGTCGAACCGGCGCCCTAACCCGCTCCCAGGCCTTCCCAGAAGTGGAAGCTGACATAGCCCTGTCGCACCAGGTCCATGTCGATCCCCAGCAGGCTGGTCAGGGCCAGGGCGCCGATCCACAGGGCGGCGGACAGGCCCGGCACGAAGAACACGGCGGCGATCAGGATCAGGATCGCGACCCGTTCGATCGGCGCGATCTTCGCCTGCAAGGTCCGGGACAGGAACGGCCGGATCACACCGAAGCCGTCGAGACCCGGCACCGGCAACAGGTTGAAGATGAAGGCCATGGCCTGGAACAGGGCCAACAGGGCGACGGCCGACCAGACCGGGCCGGTCCAGCCGAGCAGCGCGGCGATCACCAGCATGCCGCCCAGCGCCGCCATCACCAGCAGCGTCCCGATCGGGCCCGCCAGCGACGCGGCGGACCGCCACAGTGCGCTGCGCATCAGATCAGGCCGCAGGTAGACCGCGCCGCCGGGCAGGGCGATGCCGCCGATCGCCAGCACGATGACGGGCAGGATCACGCTGGTGGCGAGGTCGGCGTATTTGAGCGGATCAAACGTCAGGTAGCCGCGCGCCTCGACCGTGTGGTCGCCGGCCTTCCACGCGATCCAGGCATGGCTGAACTCATGCACGGCCAGCGCCACGATCCAGCCGATCATCACGAACAGGAACGTCAGCAATCCGGTCAGCGGCGCCGGCGCATAGGCCAGCGCCAGGCCGCTCAGCAGCCAGCTTCCCAGCAGAATAAATCCGTTCCGACTCATCAACGCCTCCACCCCGAATGGCCACTATGCGCGAGGCCGTCTGGCGGGTGTAGCCCGAAGGGTGCGCCTCAGGCCGAAGCGGCAGTTCCGCCGGCGACGGCCTGGTCACGCCGGCGCGTGGTGATGGCGGCGATGGTCCGGTGGGCCGAAATCGAGGTGCAGGCGGTGGAGAAGCCCTGACTCCCCTTGGCCCGGGATGAGCATCGCGATGTCGCACAGGTGGTATAGCCTGCGGCCATGCTGATCCCGCTCCTCGCCGCCGCCGCCCTGATGATTGCCCCAGACTGCGATCTGGAACGCCCCTCCGGCGCGCCGGACTGTACGCGCGCGGCGGTCGACGTCCTGCCGATGAACCGGATGCAGGTCGTCGGCACCCACAACAGCTACAAGCAGCCGATCGCGCCGCCGGAGATGACCCGGCTGGCGCTGGCGGCGAAGGCGGTGGCGCGCACGCTCGACTACGGCCATCCGCCGCTCGACGCCCAGCTCGACGCCGGCGCGCGGCAACTGGAGCTCGACCTGCTCCACGACCCCGTCGGCGGCCGCTACGTTGATCCGCTGGGCCGCAGGATGGCCCGGCTCACCGGCGCAGCCCTGCCGCCCTGGGACCCCGAGCCGATGCGCCGGCCAGGGCTCAAGGTGCTCCACGTCCAGGACCTCGACTACCGGTCGTCCTGCGCCCTGTTCACCGACTGCCTGGCGACCATCGCCGCCTGGTCGGCAGCTCATCCGGACCACCTGCCGATCCTCATTCTTATCAATCTCAAGGAGGACGCCCTCTCGATCCCCGGAACGGTCAAGCCACTGCTGTTCGACGCCGCCGCCATGGACGCCATCGATGCGGAGATTCGTTCGGTGTTCGGACCGGGCCAACTGATCACGCCGGACGGGGTGCAGGGCCATTTCCTGACCCTGCGCGACGCCGTCGCGGCCGGCGCCTGGCCGGTGCTGGGCGCGGCCCGCGGCAAGGTGCTGTTCGCGCTCGACGCCCCGCCGGACCAGGTGGCGCGCTATCGCGGTGAGCGGGCGGTGCTCGAAGGGCGGGTGATGTTCGTCAACATCGAGGAGACCTCCCCCGCGGCCGGCTACATCACCCTGAACGATCCTGTCGGCGAGGGGCCCCGCATCCGCGCGGCGGTGGCGGCGGGCTTGATCGTTCGCACCCGCGCTGATGCCGACACCGAGCAGGCGCGCACCGGAGAAACAGCGACGCGCGATGCGGCCTTGGCGTCGGGCGCCCAGTACGTTTCAACCGACTACATGACGCCGGATTTGCGCTGGAGCGGCTACCGGGTCGGCCTGCCGGGCGGGGTCGTGGGGCGGGTCGTGCCTGACAATCGCTAGCCCGGAATACGGGCTATCGCCAATCTCAAGGACCTGCGTTATCTTTTCGAACAATCGGTACGAAGTGACCGGAAGCGGGAGGATGCGAATGGCTTATGCGCAAGGGCGCGTCATGAATGACGCCGACAGCCACATCATGGAATCCGAAGACTGGCTGGCCTCCTACGCGGACGCCTCGGTGCGTGATCGCCTGCTGGGTATGAGGCTGGAAGCAGGCGGCGCCGGCGCGGCCAAGGCCATCGCGAAGGCCAGGGAACGCCAGCTCGACGCCGAGGCCACCGCCGCCATCGCCACAGACGTGGTCTCCGGCCCCAAGGGCTGGGGCGCCTTCGGGGCGATGAACCCGGACGAACGCCGCCGGGCGCTGGACGACCTGGGCTTCGCCCGCCAGCTTGTGTTCACCACCTTCGCCGGCTCGCAGTTCCTGCGCAGCAAGGACCTCGACGTCCGCTATGGCGGCGCCCGCGCGCTCAACCGCGGCGTCGGCGACTTCTGCTCGGGCGACAAGCGCCTGGTGGGCGTGGGCTTTGTGACGCTCGATGACCCCGAGCGAGCGGTGATCGAGGTCGACCTGGCCATCAAGGCCGGCATCGGCGCCATCTGGGTGCCCGCCGATACGGCCGGCGACCGCTCGCCCGGTCATCCGGACCTGGACCCGGTCTGGCGCAGGCTCAGCGAAGCGGGCGTGCCGTTCATGCTCCATGTCGGCGGCTCACCCCCGGTGCTGGACCCAAAATACCAGAACAACGGCCAGCCCCGCCCGACCGACTGGCTGGGCGGCGGCGAGAACCTGCGGGTGAAGGACTTCTTCACCCTGTCGTTCGCGCCGCAGATGTTCCTCAGCGCCCTGGCCTACGACGGGGTGTTTGACCGTTTCCCCGCCCTGCGGGGCGGGGTGATCGAGCTGGGCGCCGGATGGGTGCCGGACTTCCTGCGTCGTCTGGACCAGGGGTGGAAGAGCTGGCGCAAGACCGATCCGGTGGTCGGCGCCCTGTCGGGTCCGCCGTCGGAGATGATCCGCCGCGCCGTGCGATTCACCCCGTTCGCCACCGAGGACGCCGGCCACATCATCCGGGAGGGCGGCGAGGAGCTGTTCCTGTTCTCCAGCGACTTCCCGCATCCTGAGGGCACCAGGGACCCCATCGGCCGGTTCGAAGCCAGTTTCGAGGGCCTGTCGGAAGACGGTCGCGATCGGTTTTACCGGAGAAACTTCGAGGACATGTTCGTCAGGGGCTGATCCCTACCGCCACTCGTTCGTCGACCCATTCCGCCGGACAGCGACCGACGCGGCCACCTCCCGCACGATCGCCGGCTCGGCCCGGTCGGCCGGTCGGCCATAGAGCCACCCCTGGGCATAGTCGACGCCGGCCTTGCGGGCGGCGTCCTCGATCTCGGGCGTTTCGACCATCTCGGCGACAGTCTTGACCTTCAGCTCCTTGCACAGCTGCACCAGGTGCCGCACCAGCGCGCCGTCACGGCCGTCGCTGGCCAGATCCCGCACGTAGCGACCATCGATCTTGACCACGTCGACCTTCAGCCGCTGCAGATAGGCGAACGAGGCCGCGCCCGCGCCGAAATCATCGAGACAGACCACGCAACCCAGGCCACGCAGGCTCTGGATATGACGATTGGCGACCTCGAGGTCGTCGATGGCGGCGCTTTCGGTGACCTCGAAGATCAGCCGCTCCTGCAGCCGCTGGTCGGCCTTGACCATCCGCTCCAGCCCCGCGACGAACACCTCGCTGCCGATCGACCGGCCGGAGATGTTGACCGCCAGCTTGAGCTTGCCGGTCCTGTCGCCCTTGATCTGGCGGATGACCTGCTCGACCACCGCCTGGTCGAGCTCCTCGATGAGGTCGAACTCTTCGGCCATGCGCACCATGGCGAAGGGGCTGTCGCCGTCTTCGAAGCGCACGAGCGCCTCGTGGTGGTGGGCGATGCCGGTCTGGATGTTGACCACCGGCTGGTAGGCCAGGGTGAAGCGGCGCTGGCTGACGGCCGCGCCCAGTTCGCCGGCGCGGGTCAGGGTGCGACGAACGGACCGGTCCATAGCTTGACTCAGGGACATGGGCGGCACGTCCTTCAGGCCCTCGGCGATAAAGTCGTCCAGCGCATAGCGCAGCGCCCGGGCCAGCCGGGCCGGGGAGCCCGACTCCAGCGGTACGGCGTGCGCCGCCGCGCCCAGGCTCTGGCCGCCGGCGCAGGTGGCGACCACCCGCGTCAGACGCCTGATCATGGTGGCGGGGTTCTCGCCCTGCTCGCGCAGGATGGCGAACCGGTCGTCGCCCAGACGGGCGGCGGCGGAACCCTGGAGCGACTCGGCGCGCAGGGCCCCGGCGACCTGCCGTTCGAGCGCCGCGGCGGCCTCGTCGCCCAGCATGCCGCGCAGGTCCGACAGCCCGGCCATCTCGACCATGGCCAGCTCCAGCTGCTGGCCGGTGGCCCTGGCGGCGTCCATCAGGGATTTGGTGATCGCCTCGAAGCCCTCACGGCCCAGCAGGCCATCGCTTGTTCCGGCGGCCTGGGGCGGCGGGGCGGACAGGATGGCGCAGGAGATGCGGCCCTCATTGTCGGGCAGGCGGCGGGCGGTAAAGGCCACGGCCCGTCCGGGCTGGCCGGCGACCCGCACGACCAGCGGCGGACGGCGCGCGCCGTCCTCGAGCCCCGCGAACAGCGCCTGCAGCATCGGCCGGTCGGCCTCGACGACAAGATCCTCCCAGGATCGCCCGACCAGCCTGCCCTCGTCGGCGCCCAGCGTGGCCTGGGCCGCGCCCAGGGCCAGCAGGATGACCCCGCCGGCTTCGATCTCGAGCAGCATGTCGGCATTGGCGAAGGCGAGGCCGAGCAGGCGGCGGGCGGCGATGGACAAGACGACGTTTCCCTGAGCAGGCGCCTATCCTGCACACTTGGGCTTAAGCGGCGGTTGCCAAGTCCGCGTCAGGACGCCGCATTCGTCGCCCGAAATGGGGAGGGCGGACGACGGTCAAGGGGCTTCCGCCAGGCCGAACGCGGCCGGGTCGAGCCCCAACGCCCCGCAGATGCGGATCGCGGCGAGACGCTCTTCGGCGTCAAAGCCCCCGTCCGCGGCGGCGATGGCGCAACAGGCCTCGACCAGGAGCTCCGGGTAGCGCGCCGCGCCCCTCAGCCGCGCGACCGCATCGAGCGCAGCGTGTTCGCCGGCCTTCTGGTCGGTAGCGAACCGCTCGGTCATTGCCGCAAAGGTCGCATCGACATCATCGAGACCGAAGGCGGCGATGGGCTCGAACCCCCGGATCAGTCCGAGCATCCGATCCCGCTCTTCCTCGGTCACCCAGCCATCGGCGTAGGCGACAAGTGCGCAGCCCGCGACGATGCCATCCATCAGGTGCTCGTGCCGCGCCCGGTGGACTTCGGCATTGAAATCCTCCCAGGACTGTTTCGAGAACCGGCCGAGAGAACGACGGTAAGGCATGAAATATCCTTCGATTGAACAGGACGTTGAGAGGAGGTGAGTGTCAGTCGAAGATGTCGAAGATGCTCGGGCGCCTTTTCCGGCGGCGATAGTCGTCGTCATCGTCGTCGTCCCGGTCGCGCCGGCCGGCGTACCGGTCGAACTGCCCCGGCTGCGGAGGGGGCGGGTAGGGCGCCGGACCCGCGCCGGGGCCGCCGGAGGGACGCTCGCCACCGCCGGCGGTGAGCAGTTTTTCCAGCTCGCCGCGGTCGAGCCAGACGCCGCGGCAGGTCGGACAGATGTCAAACTCGACACCCGACCGTTGCACCGATTGCATCGCGCCGTTGTCGTTGGGGCACAGCAGAAGCGGCATCAGAAATCTCCCTTGGGGGCGAGTTGCGGGGGCGGGCGGGTTCGCCAGAGCGAGTAGACAACGCCCGCCGACAGGATGGTGAAGGTCACCCCGAGCGACCAGATCGCCGGGAACTTCTCGAGGCCGAGCAGGTCGGCGACGAAGATCTTCGAGCCGATGAAGATCAGCAGCACGGCCAGGGCCTGTTTGAGATAGGCGAAGCGATGCAGCACCGCCGCCAGCGCGAAGTAGAGCGCTCTGAGGCCGAGGATGGCGAAGATGTTGGAGGTGTAGACGAGGTAGGGATCGGTGGTGATCGCGAAGATCGCCGGCACCGAGTCGACGGCGAAGATCACATCGGCGATCTCGATCAGGATCAACGCCAGCAACAGCGGCGTCAGGAAGCGGGCCGGCCTGCCGGTCCTGGCGTCGGGCAGGGTCACGACGAACCGGTCGCCGTGCAGCGTGTCGGTCACTCGGAACCGGCGGCGAATGAGGTTCAGCACCGGATTTCGCGAGAGATCGACCGGTTTGTCGCCGACCATCAGCATCTTCACGCCGGTCAGCACCAGGAAGGCGGCGAAGACGTAGAGAACCCAGCTGTACTCGGCCACCAGGGTCGCGCCGACCCCGATCATGATCGCCCGCAGCATGATGACGCCGAGGATACCCCAGAACAACACCCGGTGCTGGTGCTCCCGCGGCACGGCGAAGAAGCCGAAGATCAGCGCGATGACGAACACGTTGTCGAGGGCCAGGCTCTTTTCGACCACGAACCCGGTCAGATACTGCAGGCCGGCGGTCTCGCCGAGTTGCCACCAGACCAGCCCGCCGAACGACAGGCCCAGGGTCAGATAGCCCGCCGAGAGCACAAGGCTCTCGCGCACGCCGATCTCCCTCTGCTTGCGATGGAGCACACCGAGGTCGAGCGCCAGCAACCCAGCGACGATGGTCAGGAAGCCGAGCCACATCCAGGCTGGCTTTCCAAGCCATTCAATGATCAGAAAATCCAATTGCCGCCTCCGTGTCAGGGAGTGCGGCTCGGCCGGGCGACTTGAAGATCGGACCCGGGCATCGAGCGCACTCGATGCGGTCCGACATCACGACCATCAGTGGTCGCCAGAGGGGCCCGGCCCGCGAAAGCCATATGGGCGGGCCGGCGGGCATTTCAAGGGCGCGCGCCAGAGCCGTTGAGAGAGGGCGGGTCCCGGACCAGGCGGCGCAGGTGGTCAGCGCTTAGGACGATGTTATTGGGGCCAGGTTCCGGCGACAGCCGGTACATGTCCACGTTCGGGGCGGCGATCATGTACCTGAAAAGTGCGTGCCTCCGTTTCAGCGCCACGTTTCGACATGGCTTCTGCCCAGGCGGAGCCGCTCTCACGCGACAGGGAGACGGCGGCTCAGCATCCGGGCGTCGGCGGCTCGGCGTAGGCTCGCCTGCCGGCCCCGCCCGTCCCGGCGGCGGGCGTGCCGCCGCGCGGCTTGCAGGTCGGATAAGCTGTCATCCGGTGACAGTTCAGCGTCGGCCAGTCGGAGGCGCAGGGGCGGGTCGTCACGCTCGCCCCGGGGATCATCTCGGCGACAGTCTGGCGCAGGGTGGATCGGTCGAACAGCAACGCCCGCGCCCGCAGCCACGAGGTCGGACTGGAACTGACCAGCAGGGTCAGCGGCGTGATCGGGTCGTTCTCGTTGACGATGATCCGCAGCGACCGAATCTTGCCCTCGTTCAGCAACCGGTTCCACAGCGCCGCGCTGTTGGCGGTCAGCTGCGGCCCATAAAGCACCACGTCACCGGCCCGCGCATCGTCCCGGTACAGCGCCAGCAGGCAGAGCATCGCGCCGTTGGAATGGCAGTCCAACTGCTCGAACCGGCGCCCCTTGATGGCATTGTAGCCGCTCGTTCCGGTCTGGCGGGTCGGCACGCGTGTGAACTGGTCGACAATGACCCGGTCGATCAGGTCGTACCATTCGGTGGTCGACTCGGCGACGCCGATGCCGAAGCTGTAGCGCTGCAGGTCGACACCCAGCGGGAACGGCCGGTTGGCGATCCGCGCCTGCTCGCTGACCCAGCCCCAGGCGGCCAGCCGCTCGGCCTCGGTAAAATGGTTGGGCACTTTCCAGCCGACCTGGCCCCCGACGCCGTAGACCATGCCGGCCCGCTCGGGCCTGAACTTCTGCAGATCGTCGATCCTGGCCAGAAACTGGCGAACCTCGGCGTCGCCCGGCCGGAGCCGCTGAGCCTTCAGGAAGAACTCGCGGGCCTTCTTCAGGTCGCCGCGATTGAACGCCGCCAAGCCGCCGTTGAAGTTGATCGCCATCTCGTTCTGGTCGGTCAGGGCGAGATTGTTGCGCGCGTAGCTGTAGCCGGGCACGGCTTCGAGCGCCTTTCGGAAATGGACCCGCGCCTTGTCGAACTGGTTTCTGCGCAGCGCCTCGGCGCCAAGATGGTTTTCCTTCCAGGCCCTGTAGTTCCGCGCCGCTGACCGGTTCGACTCCCGGCACTCGTAGTCGCACTCCGGCGCCGGTGTGGAGTAGGGGCATTCCTCGCGGCTTCCGGGCACGGCGCCGCCCCGACATTGGGCGAAGGCCTGGCCGGCCGCCAGCGCGAGCGTGAGCCCCAGCAGGATCGGTCTCGTCGCGGCGGATACGGAGATGCGGTACATGGCTACCTGCCTTGGCTGAACAAGGGAAAGCAAAACCACTGATCCGGCGGACTGGCCGAG
>JBKJII010000169.1:0-3910 GCA_046598505.1 Caulobacter sp.
GGCAAAGACCCGGCGGTTGACCACCGCCAGGTCGGCCGGACCCATGAAGGCCAGGTGCATGTCGTGGTAGTTCTGGGCGGTGAAGACCATGTCGACCTTCTCCGGCGCGGAGAAGGACGGCAGGGTCTGCAGGATCATCCGGGTATTGGCGTAGGGGGCCTTGCCGACAAAGGCCGCGACCGACGGCGGGCGGCCCTTGGCCAGCGCGGTCAGCTCGTCTGGCACATAGGCGTAGACGCGGCCGTTCGGGCCGACGGCGTTGCTGAAGATGCGGGTGAAGTAGCCGGAGCCGGGCACCAGATCGACGACCTTCATGCCCGGCCTGAGGCCGGCGAACAGCAGCAAAGCTTCAGGATGGCGATTGGCGTCGCGCGCCCGGTCGGTCTCGGGCCGGTTGCCGTCCGCGAGCGCAGCGATCAGGAACGCCGGCGGTGGCGGCGGCGGCGGCGGCGGCGGCACAGTTTCGCAGGCGGCGAGCGCCAGAACGGCCGCAAGGGCCAGCCAACGGGCATGCGTCTTCATGGTCTTGATAGTCCCTGCAAGCGTTATCCCGACCGGCTGTTTTCCTACGCCGGTTCCGGCCTCAAGTCAGCGGCGTCCATTCTTCTTCCGCGGAAAGTGGCGCGAAGATGTCGTCCAGCAGGGTGTCCGTCACGGCCTCGACCGTCGACGGGTTCCACTGCGGGGCGTTGTCCTTGTCGATGATGACCGCCCGCACACCTTCGAGGAAGTCATGCCGGCGCACGACGCGTGAGCCGATGCGGTATTCCATGGCCATATTGGCCGCGAAGTCGTCCAGCGCCGCGCCCGTGCGCAACTGGCGGTAGGCGACCTTCAGCGTCTGCGGTGACTTGGTTGCGAGAGTGTCCAGCTGGGCCTTCGCCCAGTCGCCCGGCTCGACCGCCAGGTTGGCCAGGATCGCCTCGACGTCACCCTCGCCGAACAGCCGGTCGATGTCAGCCTGATGCGCGGTGATCGGGGCGTGGCCCGGGTCCTCGACGAAGGCCGCCAGGGCTGCTGCGACGCTTGCCGGGTGGGCCAGCAGGGCCGCCTTGAAGGCCTCGACCCTGTCGGACGGCGTGTAGTGGGTGGCGATGCCCAGGGCGCAGCAGTCGGCGCCCTTGATCCGTGCGCCGGTCAGGGCCAGCCACAGGCCGGCCTTGCCGGGCAGACGCGGCAGGAACCAGCCACCGCCGACGTCGGGAAACAGACCGATGCCCGTCTCGGGCATGGCGAAGGTGGTCCGCTCGGTCGCAAGACGCACGTCGGCCGGCAGCGAAAGACCCACGCCGCCGCCCATGGTCACCCCGTCCATCACCGTCACCACGGGTTTGGGATAGGCGAACAGCAGGTGGTTCAGCCGGTACTCGGTGAGGAAGAACTTACGGGCCGCCACCGCGTCGCCCGCCCCGCTCTCGGCCAGCATGCGGATGTCGCCGCCGGCGCAGAAGCCGCGGTCGCCGCTGTGATCGATCAGGATGCACTGCACCCGGTCGTCGAAACGCCAGATCGACAGGGCATCGATCATGTCCTCGCACATGACCTGCGTCAGGGCGTGCAGGGCTTTGGGCCGGTTGAGGGTGATGCGACCGACGCCAGACTCGACGCGGCAGAGGACTTCGGGGGCTTCAGTCACGGTTTTTTCCTGCGTCCTTCGAGACGCGGCTGCGCCGCTCCTCAGGATGACGAAAAGTGAGGGCGTCATCCCGGTTCGTCAGGGTGAGGAGCGAGCCCTCAGCCGAGCGTCTTGAACCCCGCACACTCACTGCCGGAACATCTCCCGGCTGATGATCACGCGCATGATCTCGTTGGTGCCCTCGAGGATCTGGTGGACGCGCAGGTCGCGGACGACCCGCTCCAGCGGATAGTCCGCCAGATAGCCGTAGCCGCCATGCAGCTGCAGCGCCTCATTGGCGATGGTGAAGCCGGCATCCGTGGCGAAGCGCTTGGCCATGGCGCAGAGCTTGGTCGCGTTCGGATCGCGCCGGTCCAGCGCGTCGGCGGCGTTGCGGACCATCAACCTTGCGGCCTCCAGCTCGGTCGCCATGTCGGCCAGCTTGAACTGCAGGGCCTGGAAGTCCTTCAGCGGCCGGCCGAACTGGTTGCGGGTCTCCATGTAGGCCTTGGCCGTGTCGAGCGCGAACGCCGCACCGCCGAGCGAGCAGCTGGCGATGTTCAGCCGGCCGCCGTCCAGGCCCATCATGGCAAAGCGGAAGCCCTCCCCCTCTCCGCCGATGCGGTTGGACTCGTGCACCCGCACGCCGTCGAAATTGACCTGGGCGGTCGGTTGCGACTTCCAGCCCATCTTGCGCTCGTTGGCGCCGAAGCTGAGGCCGGGCGTGCCCTTCTCGACCACGAAGGCCGAGACGCCCTTGGCGCCCGGCTCGCCGGTGCGGGCCATGATGACATAGATGTCCGACACCCCGCCGCCGCTGATGAAGGCCTTCGAGCCCGTCAGGACGTAGTGATCGCCGTCCTTCGCCGCCGTGGTTCGCATGGCGGCGGCGTCGGAGCCGGAGCCCGGTTCGGTGAGGCAGTAGCTGGCGATCAGCTCCATGGTCGTCAGGCGCGGCAGCCAGCGATGGCGCAGTTCGTCAGAGCCGAACCGGTCGATCATCCAGGACGCCATGTTGTGGATAGTCAGATAGGCGGCCGTCGACACGTCGCCGTAGCTCAGGGCCTCGAAGATGATCGAGGCGTCGAGCCGCTTGAGGCCGGACCCGCCGACGTCTTCCTGGACATAGATGCCGGCGAAACCGAGCGCCGCGGCCGCGCGCATCACGTCGACCGGGAAGTGGCTGTCCTCGTCCCATTTGGCCGAGTGCGGGGCGAGTTCATCCCGCGCGAAAGCCTGGGCCATCTCCTGGATCGCGCGCTGATCGTCGGAAAGGGAGAAATCCATGCGCCGTCGGTCTCCTTGGGGGCATTTCACGACCCCGGTTGTAGCGGGTTGATGACCTGACGCCAGCGGCGCACCCTGTCAACGACCCCGACTTTGCCGGAGACGCAGTTTGAACAAGCCCGCCGGACCGATCCGCACCGAAGCTGAACGCAATCTGGCCCTGCTCTGCTATGGTCTGCTGGGCGTGTCGGTGTTCTTTGCGGGCGTAACGGCCCTGGTCGCTGTGATTGTCGCCTACGCGCTTCACGATGCGGCGACCGAGGAGCTGTCAGGTCATTTCCGCTTCCAGATCCGTATCTTCTGGCTCGCGGTGGGATGCGTCCTGCTTGCGGTCGTTGCAGGCGTGGTCGCGGCCTTCGGTGCGATGGGAAACCTGCTGCACCAGGCGCCGCCGACAGACATGGTGGGTCACATCGACCTCTGGGGCCATGACATCGACCTGAGCAGCCTGCGGATCACGCCGCTGGTCGTGGTCGCTTCAACGATAGCCGGCGGCGCGGCGCTGCTGGGCATGCTCTGGATCATCATCGCCCCGACGGTCGGCTTCATCCGGCTTGCCACGTCGAAGCACATCGGTCAGACCGCGCACCCATGAGCCTGCCGCCCCTCGCCGCCTATCCCGCCCTGCGCCTTCGCCGCCCACGTCAGGCCGACTGGAGCCGCCGTCTGGTCCGCGAAAGCGTGATGACCCCGGCCGACCTGATCTGGTCGATGGTCGTGCACGAGGGTGAGGGACGCATCCCCGTCGCCTCCATGCCGGGCATCGAACGCCTGTCGGTCAAAGAGTGCGCCAGGGCCGCCGTCGAAGCCCGCGATCTGGGCATCCCGGCGATCGCGGTCTTCCCCTACATCGACGGCGCGACCAAGGACGCGGCAGGCTCGCGCGCCGCCGACCCCGATGGCGTGGTCAGCCGGGCCGTCCGGGCTATGAAGGACGCCGCCCCAGAGGTCGGGATCATGTGCGACGTGGCGCTCGACCCGTTCACCGACCACGGCCACGACGGGCTG
>JBKJII010000208.1:0-2262 GCA_046598505.1 Caulobacter sp.
GGTCTGCTCCCAGTGGAAGGTGGTCTTGAGGATCCAGGCCGGGTTCAGGTGCCGCTCCCAGCCCTTGCCCTGGTCGTATTCGTCGGGGATCGCCAGCCCCATCGCGATGGCCTCGTCCTGGGCCGCCCTGGGCAGCGCGTCGAGGGTCGCGATGGCGCTGTCCAGATGGAGGGCGAGCGGGATGCCGTGCCCGGTCAGCCAGGCCGTCCGATCAACGTCGCCGACGAAGGCGCGCTGCTCGATGGCCATCTTGACCGGCTTGCCGTCCACCAGCGTGTGGAAGTCGAGGATGTTGGCAGGATCTTCGCGGTTGGGGATCGCGGTATCGTGGAACCAGAACTCCTCGCCGCCGATATCCGGCATCGGGAAGGCCACCCGGGTGGTCACCGGCGCGGCCGAGGTGTTGACGAAGACATAGCGGACATTGACCGCCTGTTCCGAGATGAACAGGTCTTCGGAGCGCATCTCGATGGCGTCCGTCTTCGTCAGCACCAGCCCGCCGGCGGCCAACTCGGCCGTCGAGTCATTGGCCAACGCCGGCGCCGCCAGCAGGGCCGTCAGCGCGGCGGCGAGGATGGTTCTCTTCATGGCATGCGCCTCCCGAAGCGTTCAGGCTAGCACAGGGGTGTGCCGCTCATGGAGGCCCTCTCCCAAATGGAGAGGGAGGGGCCCGGCGCATTGCGACGGGAGGGTGAGGGGTTACGGTGGGCGTGCGGAAGACTCCGTAACCCCTCAACCTCCCAAGCTGCTCCGCATCGCGGGCCCCTCCTTCTCCCGATGGGAGAAGGAATCCCTATGCTGACCGCGCCTTCGCCGTCTCCGCGCCCAGATAGTTCAGCTCGATGGTCACGCCGTTGGGGTCGTTGAGAAACAGCTGACGGATCGGTGCGTCGGGCACGCCGATCTCGCGGAAATCGACGCCCAGACCGGTCAGGCGCGCCTTTGCAGCCTCGAGATCGGCGATGACGAACGCGACATGGTTCAGCGCCGCCTCGTCACAGCCGACACCGGCGGTGGCGCGAGGGATCAGATGCACGACCGGCTTGTCGCCGCTGTAGAGCCAGTGGCCGTCGAAGGGGAAGTTCGGCCGCCAGCGCTCGGTCAGGCCCATCACGTCGCGCCAGAAATCCCGTGTCCCTGCCAGCTTGTCCGTGGCGATGTTGATGTGGTCGAGGTCGATGATCATCGGCCGGGCTCCGGTGAGGGCAGGGCCGCCAGGGCCCGGGGCAACAGGTCTGCGAACAGGGCGGCGGCCTTGGCCTGGCCTGCCGCGTTTCCGATCAGGTCCTGGCGGATTTCCAGTTCGAGATAGTCCAGCCCGTCGCGGTCAGCGTGCAGCGGAATGGTGTTGTCGCGGCTGTCCATCGCATAGGGCTGGTTGTCGCCAGCCAGTTCGCTGAAGGCCGTGCGCAACAACGCCAGCATGGCGTCCGACAGGGCCGAGTCGCCCCGGTGCAGCACGCCATACAGCCAGGGCCGCGCAAAGCCGTTCATGGTCGGGGTGAAGCTGTGCAGCGACACCAGCAAAGTCTGCTGGCCGCGTTCCAGCCGCTCGGCGATCAGCTCGGCGATGGCGGCCTGATAGGGCTGGTGGATCTCCGCCAGGCGCGCCGCCCGGTCGGTGTCGGTCAGCCCGGTATTGGCGGGAATCGCCACCCCGTCGCTGACAGCCGGAGCCAGATCCGGCGCGTCCTGCCGGCGGTTGCAGTCGATCACCAGCCGCGAATAGGTCTGGCGCACGAAACAGGCGTCGAGCGCCTCGGCCAGCGCCGCGCCCACGCCGGCGATGCCGATATCCCAGGCGATATGACGGTCCATGTCGGCGGGCGACACGCCCAGATCGCCCAAGGTCGCGGGTATGGCGCGCCCGGCGTGATCGCCCAGAAGCAGAAAGGGCGAGCGGCCGCTGCGATTCAGCATCACAGTCGGCGACAAATCGTCCGCACCGAGCAATCGGTTCGACCGGGCCGGTGAATCGGCGCAACGCTGGTCCAAATGCCGATCCTCACGATCCGTCATCTTACGCGCTACCGTTACCGCAATCCGGTGGCTCTGGGCGAGCATCGCATGATGTTCCGGCCCCGGGAGAGTCACGACCAGCGGCTGATCGATCACGACCTGACGATTTTCCCTGTCCCGGCCCGCCACCATTCGGTCCAGGACGTATTCGGCAACAGTGTCGGCGTGGTCAGTTTCACCGGCCGAACGACGGAGTTGAGCTTCGAGAGCCGGGTGCGGCTGGAGCACACGCCGCTGCCGGCC
>JBKJII010000270.1:0-7354 GCA_046598505.1 Caulobacter sp.
CGCCGACCAGACCGGCCTGCCGATGACCGCCGACGTCAACCTGACCATCCGGGTGCGCGACGACCGGGCCGCCGACCTCTATGCCCGCTGGCGCCAGCCCTTTGACGATCTGCTCGACGGCCAGATCCGCAACGATGTGCGCTCGGCGATCGCCAAGGAAACCGAGCAGGTGCCGGTGTCCTGCAACCTCAACCCGGTGTCGTCGGGATCCGGCGTATCGCCCACGCCGTCAGCCTCGCCGGCTGCACCGGTGGCCTGCGTCGGCTCGCTGATGGGCGCCGGCCGGCAACTGGTGATCCAGCGCGCCTTCCAGCGCGTGCGCAACAAATGGGCGGCCGAGGGCGTCGAGATCAGCCAGATGGAATGGGTCGGCACGATCCGCTACCCGCCGAGCGTGACCGCCGCCGTCGAGGCCCGCACCCAGACCGAGCAGCGCACCCTGGCGGCCCAGCAGAAAGCCGCCGAGGCCCGCGCCAACGCCGAGGCGGCCATCGAAACCGCTCGCGGCGTGGCCGAAAGCACGCGTCTGCGCGGTGAAGCCCTGCGCGCCAACCCCGAGATCATCCAGCAGATCTACGCCGAACGCTCGGCCGGCCTCTGCCCGCCGGGAACCGACACCTGCATCATCGGCCAGGGCGCCTGGGGGCTGGTGCCGAAGTAGGGGGAGGGGTCTCATCCCTCCTGTTGCGCAGCGTAGGCCTTCATCAGGCCCATGTAGTCTTCCATGGCCGGGAACTTCGCGAAGCGGTGCGCGGCGGGCGTTGTCGCCCAGGGCAGCTTCTCGCTGGTGTAGGTCTCGATGTAGGGGGCGAACCCGGTCGTGTCGTCGAGCAGGGTCGCCCGCACATTCACGAATGGCGCAAACTTCGGCCGCGTGAACATCCAGCTCATGCAGCGTGGGCAGAAGCTGTGGGGCAGGTCAGGGTTGTGCAGGCCGCCGATCACCGGCTCGCCGTCAGTCACCGTGAAAC
The DNA here is from genome assembly GCA_046598505.1 of Caulobacter sp. Lineage (GTDB taxonomy): Bacteria > Pseudomonadota > Alphaproteobacteria > Caulobacterales > Caulobacteraceae > Caulobacter. Next base: position 972 of record JBKJII010000270.1, read on the forward strand.
CGGCGGTCGGTATGGCGACGCTCAACGAGAAGGCGCTGGCGCTCATCTGCTGGCAGCCGGTGCAGTGGCAGGCCATGGTCAGCATCGGCGCTGCGGTGATGGTGAATCGAACCTGTCCGCATCGGCACCCGCCGGTCCAGGGAAGCGGTTTCATCGTCTGATCTCCGTTGTCCCGTTCATGGCTTCAGGAGCCCGCGGACCCTCAGGAAGATGCCCTCGAACATCGCCGGCGTCAGCCGCCCGGTGTTCGTGTTCAGCCGGGAGCAGTGGTAGCTGTTGATCACGGTGTAGGGGCCTGCGGTAAACTGCGAGCCGTGCCCGGGTTGGCCCAGCGAGGCCTTCAGACCCATGGCGCGCAGCACGCTGCGGCGGGCGACGTCGCCGAGGGTGACGATGACCTTCAACTCTGTCAGCTCTTCCAGCTTGGCGCTGAAGAACGGCCCGCAGGTCTTCTCTTCCGACGTCTCCGGCTTGTTCAGCGGCGGGGCGCAGCGGACGACGTTGGTGATCATGCAGTCAGTCAACGCCAGATCGTCGTCGCCGTTCGGGTCATAGCGGCCCGTGGCGAAGCCGGTCTTCTTCAGGGTGTCGTAGAGCAGCCACCCGGCATGGTCGCCGGTGAACGGCCGACCCGTGCGGTTGGCCCCGGTGCGGCCGGGGGCCAGGCCCGCGATCAGCAACCGCGCCTTCGGATCCCCGAACGACGGGGCAGGGCCGTTCCACCAGTCCGGATTCTGGCGCTGGTTCTCGCGGCGGTACTCGACCAGGCGCGGACAGAGCGGGCAATCGCGCGGGGGTTCGGAGCGCGGGCTCATGGGTTCAACCGCTCATCCCGGCGAATGCCGGGACCCAGATGACAGAACGCGATTTCTGACGATTGGCGGCGCCGCTCTTCGATCTGGGTCCTGGCATTCGCCGGGATGAGCGGAGATTTGAGGTCAAACCTCATCTTCCGCCTCCAGTTCGGCCCGCGAACGGGAAGGAGGGTCGTTGAGGAATCTCGGCTGATGCACGCGCTGCGGCCGGCCGATGATGTCGCCCAGGTCCGCGAGATCGACAAAGGCGTCGCACTGACGGCGCAGGTCGTCGCTGACCATGGGCGGTTGCGACTTGACCGTCGACACCACCGTCACCCGCACCCCCTTGCGCTGGACCCCCTCGACCAGGGCGCGGAAATCGCCGTCGCCGCTGAACAGCACCAGATGGTCGGCCTTGTCGGCGATCTCCATCATGTCGACGGCGATCTCGACGTCCATGTCGCCGCGCCAGCGCTTGCGGCCCTGGGCGTCGGCGTATTCGCGGGACGGCTTGGTCACGACCGTGAAGCCGTTGTAGTCAAGCCAGTCGACCAGCGGTCGCAGCGGGGAAAAGTCATCGCCGCTCTCGGCGAGGGCGGTGTAGTAGTAGGCCCGGATCAGCACCCCGCGCTTGCGGAACTCGTCCAGCAGCTTGCGGTAGTCGATGTCGAAGCCCAGCGCCTTGGCCTGGGAGTAGAGGTTGGCGCCGTCGATGAACAGGGCCAGCCGGTCGGTCGGATAAAAGGTCACGTTTTCAAATCCTTGAATGCAATATCTGACGTGAATATGGACGAATCCGTTGTTATCGCCCTGGGCAGTAATCTAGCGGGCCCCTACGCTTCCCGCGAGGCCTTGCTCGAGGCGGCGCTGGCTCAGTTCCCGCGCTACGGCCTGGCGATCGTCGCGCGCTCGGGCTGGTGGCGCTCAGCCGCCTGGCCTGACGCGTCGGCGCCAGGGTTCATCAATGGCGTGGCGCTCGTCGAGACGACCCTGGCCGCCCACGAAACCCTCGAGGCGCTACACGCCCTCGAACGCGCTTTCGGCCGCGAGCGGCACGTGACCAATGCCGCCCGCACCCTCGACCTCGACCTGATCGCCTTCAAACGGCTGGTTGTGGATGAGCCCGGTCTGCGACTGCCACACCCTCGCGCCCACGAGCGCCTGTTTGTCATGGGGCCCCTGGCCGAGATCGCGTCGGACTGGACCCATCCGGTGCTCGGAGAGAGGGCAGCGGCCCTGGCGGTCAAGGCATCCGTCGGCGCGGACGCTGCTTCGCCGACACCGACTTGACGTACATCCGGCCGGCGCGGGCCTGGCTCATCGGGACCCTGGCGGAGGCGAGGGCGATGTCGATCAGGTGGGAGACCTTCGGGTCGTCGAGGTCGTCTGCCCCCTTGAGCCGCACATGCCGCACGGTCGTGCCGGCGCCTTTCAGCAGGCCGTAGGGATCTTTCATCGCCGCGCCCTGCAGGAAGCAGAGGGTGATGTGATCGGCCACCGCCAGGATCGACAGGACCGCATCCGACGGGCGTTCATGGGGCGAAAAGCCCATCACCAGGCCATTCCAGTTGTCGTAGACCATCGCGTCGGCCATCGGCAGGCGGGTCTGCAGCCGCCGCATCGCCGTGCGGGCATCGGCCGCGATGTCCGGGTCGAATTTGGCGAGAAATCCGGCGAGGGCGGCCTCCGGATCAGGCCATTGATCGGTCATCAGACCCTCCCAAATCCACGTAACCCTGACAACAGGGCCGTTCGGAGCCTTGCGGCGTTGCACAATGACGCGCAAAACTCTATGTACCCCGGTCCCACCGGAACTAGAGAATCCCACATGGCCCGCGTCACCGTCGAAGATTGCGTCGAGAAGATCCCCAACCGCTTTGGTCTGGTCCTCGCCGCCGCCCACCGCGCCCGCGCCATTTCGGCCGGCGCCGGCATCATGGTCGATCGCGACAACGACAAGAACCCCGTCGTGGCCCTGCGTGAAATCGCCGAGGACGTGGTCGACAACGATGGCCTGCGCGAGGGCTTGATCGGCACCCTGCAGCGCGTGGACGAACGGACGGAAGCCGAGGAAGAGGCCGAAACCATCGCCCTGCTGTCGGATCCGACCCATATGCAGATGAGCGAGCAGGAACTGATCCGCGCCCTGCAAAGCGACCGCGACGGCGGTCAGGAGGAGCGGTACTGAGCCCCGACGGCACAGACCCTCTGAAAGTCCTTGAGGCGACGCCAACCGCCGCCGCCCCGCCTACGAACACGCCTCAGGAGCCGCCGGAAACGGCGGCTCGACCGGCCGCCAAGACGGCTCGTCCCAAGTTCCTGCGCCAGTACGAGCTGATTGAACGCGTCCGGGCCTATGACCCGACCGCCGACGAAGGCCTGCTGAACCGGGCCTATGTCTATGCCGTCCGCATGCACGGCTCGCAGACCCGGGCCTCCGGCGATCCCTATTTCGCCCATCCCATCGAAGTGGCGGGCATCCTCACCGAATACCGGCTCGATACGGCTTCGATCGTCACGGCCCTGCTGCATGACGTGATCGAAGACACCTCGGTCAGTCGCCAGGACATCGAGAATCTGTTCGGGGCCGAGGTCGCCGAGCTGGTTGAGGGCGTGACCAAGCTTTCCAAGCTGGAACTGGCGGCCGAGCACGCCCGTCAGGCCGAGAACCTGCGCAAGTTTATCCTGGCCATTTCCAAGGACGTCCGCGTCCTGATGGTCAAGCTGGCCGACCGGCTGCACAACATGCGCACGCTCGGCTACATCGCCAAGCCGGCCAAGCGTGAGCGGATCGCCCGCGAGACCCTTGATATCTACGCCCCGCTGGCGCGCAACATCGGCTGCCACCGTATCTGCACCGAGCTTGAGGAGCTGGCCTTCGAGCACCTCAACCCCGTCGCGCGCAATGCCATCCTGCGCCGGCTCGAAGCCATGCGGGTCGATCAGGGCAAGGCTGTCCAGCAGGTCAGCGGCGACATCGGCCGCATCCTCGAGGCCGAGACCATCCCGGCCCGGGTGTTCGGCCGCGAGAAGCATCCGTTCTCGATCTGGCGCAAGCTGCAGCGCAAATCGATCGGCTTCTCGCAGATGAGCGACATCTACGCCTTCCGCGTGATCGTCGACAGCGAGGACGACTGCTACCGTGCGCTGGGCCTGATCCATCGCCAGTGGCCCTGCGTGCCGGAGCGGTTCAAGGACTTCATCTCCACGCCCAAGCGCAACAACTACCGCTCGCTGCACACCACGGTGATCGGCCCGCGCGGCATGCGGGTCGAGATGCAGATCCGCACCGAGGTCATGGATCGTGTGGCCGAAGACGGCGTGGCCGCCCACTGGCGCTACAAGAACAAGTCCTACGGCTTCGACCGTGAAGCCATGGAGGCCGAGGGCGGCCGCGATCCGCTGGCCAGTCTGCGGCAGCTGGTCCAGGTGCTCGAGCACGGCGGCGACTCCGAGGAACTGGTCGAACACGCCAAGATGGAGCTGTTCCTCGACCAGGTCTTCGTGTTCACGCCCAAGGGCAAGCTGATCACCCTGCCGCGGGGCTCGATGCCGCTGGACTTCGCCTACGGGGTGCACACCAACGTCGGCGATACGACGGTCGGGGCCAAAATAAACGGCGAACTCAAGCCTTTACGGACGGAACTTCAGAACGGCGACGTGGTCGAGATCGTGCGTGGGCCCAAGCCGGCCGTGCTGCCGGACTGGCAGTCGCTGGCCATCACCGGCAAGGCGCGCTCGGCCGTGCGCCGCCATATCCGCCAGACCGAGAAGGAGGAGTTCCTGCGCCTCGGCGTCGCGGCCATGGACCAGGCCTTCGGGCGCGTCGGCAAGTCGCGCTCGGGTGTCACCCTGAAGCCAGCGCTGGAACGGTTCGCGGTGGCCAGCGAGGACGAGCTGTTCGACGCCATCGGCCGCGGGCGCGTGACCCCGGGCCAGGTGCTGGAAGTGCTGTTCCCCGGCCTCAAGGATTCCGAGAAGGCGGCCGTCGCCGCCCGGCAGCGGATCACCGACGGCCGCGAGGCCCATGATTTCGTCATCGGCGACAAGGTCCGCAAAGGGTCGATGATCCATTTCGCCGCCTGCTGCCGCCCGGTGCCCGGCGACCGGATCGTCGGCATCGCGGTCGAGAAGGCCATCGAGGTTCACGCCATCGACTGCCCGACGCTGGAACAGTACGACGACCGCCAGGACCTCTGGCGCGACATGCACTGGACCGCCGAGGCCGAGCGCCACACGGTCTCCCGCACCCGCCTGCGCGCCACCATCCGCAACGCGCCGGGCGTGCTGGGCGAGGCCTGCACGATCATCGGCGAGGTCGGCGGCAACATCGTCAATCTGAACATGCACTACCGCGGCGATGACCACTTCGACGTCGATTTCGACCTCGACGTGAAGGACGCCAAGCACGCGACCAACATCGTCGCCGCCCTGAGGGCCAACCCGTCCATCGAGACGGTGGACCGGGCGAAGGGGTAGCCGGGGGACAGGCTCGCCATGCTTGCCTGTCCCGGACGGCAACGCTCACCCGACTTACGGGACAGGCACGCTTCGCGATCCTGCCCCCGTCAGCGCCTTCACCGCCGCCACGGTCGCCGCCGTCAGCGGCGAGGGCAGGGCGTCCAGCGCGAACCAGCCGCAGTCGCCCATCTTGTCCGGCTCCATGACCGCGGGCTCGCCCTCGCAATCCTCCACCAGATAGACCGGCGCGACCCAGTGATTGCCGTCGCCCAGGTCGATGGTGTCGGCGACGCACAGCAGCCGGCCCGGCGTGATGGTCAGGCCCAGCTCCTCGGCGATCTCGCGGGCGCAGGTGTCGCGACTGGGCTCGGCCCAGTCGACCTTGCCGCCCGGCAGGCCCCAATGCAGCGCCTCCGGCTGCTTCAGACGCTGGACCAGCAGCAGCTTGCCATCGCGCAGGATCGCCGCGCCGCAACCGACGCGGGGGATGGGGTGAGGAGCGGTCATGAGCGCTACATAGAGTCCTTCTCCCAAAGGGAGAAGGAGGGGCCCGCGCCGCAGGCGTGGGAGGTTGAGGGGGGTAAGGCGCCCACAAGATGAACCGTAACCCCTCACCCTCCCGCCGTTTCACGGCGGGCCCCTCCCTCTCCCTCCGGGAGAGGTGTAGTAAGCGACTCATGACCCAGGAAGACGTCCTCGAAGAATTCCGTGGCGCCGACGCCCTGCGCGAAGGCCACTTCATATTGTCCAGCGGGATGCACAGTCCGGTGTTCCTGCAGAAGAATCTGGTGTTCGCCGAGCCCGACCGCTGCGCGCGGCTGTGCAAGGCGCTGGCGGCGAAGATCGTCGCCGAGGTCGGCCAGCCGGACGTCTGCATCAGTCCGGCGGTGGGCGGCATCATTCCCGGCTACGAGACGGCCCGGCATCTGAACGTCCGCTCGCTGTACGTCGAGCGCGAGGGCGGGGCCTTCAAGCTGCGCCGGGGCTTCTCGATCGAGCCGGGCGCCAGGGTCGTCATGGTCGAGGACATCGTCACCACGGGGCTGTCGTCCCGTGGTGACGATGTCCTCGACCATGACGACCCTGGCGCCCGGCTCGATCGAGAAGCCCCGGCGCAGCTTGAAG
>JBKJII010000408.1:0-1496 GCA_046598505.1 Caulobacter sp.
CGTCCCGCCCCGGCTGGTGATCGTCGCCAGCGGCCTGTTGCATGGCCCAGGGATCAGTCCGGAAAAAGCCCTGCGCGCGCTCGACCCAGCGGCGATGGCGCAGCTGTTTGCGGTCAACACCATAGGTCCCGCGCTGGTCGCCAAGCACGCACTGCCCCGTTTTTCGCGCCAGGACCGCGCCGTCTTCGCAGCCCTGTCGGCGCGGGTCGGCAGCATTTCGGACAACCGGCTGGGCGGCTGGCATGGCTACCGGGCGTCGAAGGCGGCGCTGAACATGCTTATCGCGACGATGGCCATCGAGCTGGCGCGCACCCGTCCACAGGCGTTGTGCATCGGCCTGCATCCCGGCACCGTTGACACGAACCTGAGCCGGCCATTCCAGGCTGGCGTGCCGGGGGAACGACTGTTCTCGCCGGAGACCAGCGCTGCACATCTGCTGAGCGTGCTTGACGGCCTTACACCCGCCGACAGCGGCGGCCTGTTCGCCTGGGACGGGTCACGGATCCCTGCCTGAGCAGAACTCCCCTTGCGGCGCCGTTGCCAAGGTGCGCCTCGCGGGCTAACCCGGCGCGGCAAAATCGTGCGTGAGGGGCGTGGCCAGGCCGATGTTCTCGAAAATTCTGATCGCCAACCGGGGTGAAATCGCGGTCCGGGTCATCAAGACCTGCCGTCGGATGGGCATCAAGACGGTCGTCGTCTACTCCGAGGCCGACGCCGACAGCTTGGCCGTCGAGATGGCCGACGAGACCGTGTTCATCGGTCCGGCCCCGGCGTCCGAGTCCTATCTGGTGCAGGACAAGATCATCGCCGCCTGCCTCCAGACCGGCGCCCAGGCCGTGCACCCGGGCTTCGGCTTCCTGTCGGAGAACGCCTCGTTCGCCCAGCGTTGCGCCGACGAGGGCATCGTGTTCATCGGCCCCAACCCCGGCGCGATCCGCGCCATGGGCGACAAGATCGAGTCCAAGAAGTTCGCTGAAAAGGCAGGCGTCAGCTGTGTGCCCGGCCATATCGGCGAGATCGACGACACGGCTCACGCGATTCTGATCTCCGAGGAGATCGGCTATCCGGTGATGATCAAGGCGTCGGCGGGCGGCGGTGGCAAGGGCATCCGCGTCGCGCACAATCGCAAGGACGTCGAGGAAGGCTTCCCGGCCGTGCGGTCGGAGGCCAAATCCAGCTTCGGCGACGACCGGATCTTCATCGAGAAGTTCATCACCAGCCCGCGGCACATCGAGATCCAGGTGCTGGGCGACAAGCACGGCAACGTCGTCCATCTGTTCGAGCGCGAATGCTCGATCCAGCGCCGTAACCAGAAGGTCATCGAGGAGGCCCCCTCCCCGCTGCTCGACGAGGCCACCCGCGCCGCCATGGGCGCCCAGGCCGTCGCGCTGGCCAAGGCCGTCAACTACGACAGCGCCGGCACGGTCGAGTTCGTCGCCGGCCAGGACAAGAGCTTCTTCTTCCTGGAGATGAACACCCGCCTGCAGGTGGAGCAT
>JBKJII010000224.1:0-9799 GCA_046598505.1 Caulobacter sp.
GCCTGATCGAGCTGGCCGAGCGACCGCCGGCCAACGGGCCGCGCGGAATCCATACCCTCTACCTGTCGCCGCTGAAGGCGCTGGCGGTCGACGTCGAGCGCAACCTGCTGGCGCCCATCAACGAAATGCGTCTGGACATCGTCGCCGAGAGCCGGACCGGCGACACCGGCGTCTCGCGCAAGCAGCGCCAGAAGCTCAAGCCGCCGGACATGCTGCTGACCACGCCCGAACAGCTGGCCCTGCTGCTGGCCTGGGAAGGTGCGCGCGGGCTGTTTGAAGACCTCCGCTGCGTGATCATCGACGAGATCCACACCCTCTGGCCCTCCAAGCGGGGCGACCTGCTGTCGCTCGGCCTGTCACGGCTGCAGACCCTGGCCCCGAACATGCGGCGGGTCGGGCTGTCAGCGACGGTGGATGATCCGGAGCTGATCCTGAGATGGCTCGCCCGGGATCCTCCCCCCTCGGGGGAGGTGGCGGCGCGAGCGGATGCGAGCGACGACGGAGGGGGCCAGCGCAGGGCCGGGCCCCCTCCACCCTCCTTCGCCCATTCGGGCCTTGGAGGGTCCCCCTCCCCCAGTGGGGGAGGATCCATTGACCTGGTCCGTGGCCCGCCCGGTCCGGCGCCGGTCGTTGAGGTGCTGATCTCCGGGGGGCGGGTGCCCTGGACCGGGCATACCGCGCAGCATGCGATGGGCGACGTCTACGAGATCATCAAGCGCCACCGCACGACGCTGATCTTCGTCAACACGCGGTTCCAGGCTGAGTACGCCTTTCAGGAGCTGTGGAAGCTCAACGACGACAGCCTGCCCATCGCCCTGCATCATGGCAGCCTCGCCGCCGAGCAGCGACGCAGGGTCGAGGCGGCCATGACGCGCGGCGAACTGAGGGCGGTGGTCTGCACCTCGACACTCGATCTCGGTATCGACTGGGGCGACGTCGATCTGGTCATCCAGCTGGCCGCGCCCAAGGGGGCCGCGCGGATGGTTCAGCGCATCGGGCGGGCCAACCACCGGCTGGACGAGCCGTCCAAGGCCGTCTTCGTTCCGGCGAACCGCTTCGAGGTGCTGGAGTGCCAGGCGGCCATCGAGGCCATCGCCGAGAACGCCCTGGACGGCGATCCGCCGCGCACCGGGGCGCTGGATGTGCTGGCCCAGCACATCATGGGTTGCGCCTGTTCGGAGCCATTCGACCTGCTGGCGCTCTACGACGAGGTCTGCGGCGCCGGCCCATACCGGGATTTGAGATGGGAGGACTTCGAGGCGGTTGTCGAGTTCGTCTCGACCGGCGGCTATGCGCTGAAGACCTACGACCGGTTCCGGCGGATCGTGAAGACGGCCGACGGCCTGTGGACCGCCCGCAACGCCGACACCGTGCGGCGTCACCGCATGAACGTCGGGGCCATCGTCGCGCCGGCCATGCTCAGCGTGCGGATCGCCGGGCGCGGGGGTCGTCCTGGTCGCAAGCTGGGCGAGATGGAGGAGGGCTTCCTCGAGATGCTTTCGCCTGGCGACACCTTCATCTTCGGTGGCCAGGTCTGGCGGCTGCAGACGGTGACCGGCGTCGACGTGCTGGTCACGTCCGCCCCGAACATCGATCCCAAGATGCCCAGCTGGGGCAGCAGCAAATTCGCCATCTCGACCTTTCTGGCCGGCAAGGTCAGGCGCATGATGTCGGATGACACCGGCTGGCATGTCTTCCCCGACGAGGTTCGCGAGTGGCTGGAAGCCCAGCGTATGCATTCCGCCCTGCCCAGGCCCGACGAGATGCTGGTCGAGACCTTTCCACAGGGAAAGCGCCACTTCCTGACCTGCTATCCGTTTGACGGGCGCCATGCGCACACGACTCTGGCCATGCTGCTCACGCGTCGACTGGACCGGCTCGGCATCGGGCCGCTGGGGTTCGTCTGCAATGACTATTCGATGGCCATCTGGTCGCTGCGGCCCATGGATGGGGTCGATCTCGACGCGCTGTTCGAGGAGGACATGCTGGGCGACGATCTTGAGGCCTGGCTGGAAGAGAGCTTCCTGATGAAGCGCGCGTTCAAGGGTTGCGCGCTGATCAGCGGACTGATCGAGCGCCGCATGCCGGGGGCCGAGAAGTCAGGGCGGCAGGTGACCTTCTCGACCGACCTGATCTACGACGTGCTGCGCAAGCATCAGCCCGACCATCTGCTGCTGCGCTGCGCCCGTTCGGATGCGGCGACAGGTCTGGTCGAGGTCGGGCGGGTCAGCCAGATGCTCGGGCGGATCAAGGGCCATATCCGCCATGTCAAGCTCGACCATGTCTCGCCGTTCGCCGTGCCGATGTTCATGGAGCTGGGCCGCGAGCGCGCGCCGGGCGGGGCGAGCGAGATGATGCTGGCAGAGGCCGCTGAGGCCCTGATCGCGGAGGCGATGTCGTGAACGCCCCGGCTGCCTTCCCCCGTGGCTTCGCCATCAGCCCCTGCGGTGGCCTGGCCATGGCCATCAACGGCGAGGCGACGGTGCTGAGGGTGTCCGGCGCGATGTGGCTGCCCGACCATCGGGCGCTGATCGTCGCCGACCTGCACTTCGAGAAAGGCTCGGCCTACGCCCGGCGCGGCCAGTTGTTGCCACCCTACGACACGCGCGAAACATTGACCCGGCTGGAGCGCGAGGTGACGGCGACCACGCCGGACCTGCTGATCTTCCTCGGCGACAGCTTCCACGACGGCGCGGCCGAGGACCGGCTGGCCGGCGACGATGCGCGGCGACTGGCGGCGCTGGCCACCGGCCGCCGGCTGATCTGGATTGTCGGCAACCATGACGCAGACGGACCCCGCGCCCTGCCCGGCGAGATCATCGACACCATGACCCTCGGCGCGTTGGTCCTGCGGCATGAGCCGCTGCCCGGCCCCCAGCCGGGCGAAGCCTCCGGGCACCTGCATCCGGCAGCCAGGGTGGCGGGGCGGGGCGGACGGGTGCGGCGGCGATGTTTCGCGACCGACGGTTCAAGGGTGATCCTGCCGGCGTTCGGCAGCTACGCCGGAGGTCTGAACCTCAAGGATACGGCTTTCGCCGGCCTGTTCGTCGGCAAGCCGCTGGCGGCGACACTCGGGGCCGAGCGGGTACACGCGATCGGCTGGGCCTCACTGGCGCCGGATTGATGTGTGTTTCACGTGCAGGCCATTGCCTGCCGGTCATGAATGTCTGATCAAACCGCGCCAGGCCGCACGACGGAGCAAGCACTGATGATCCACCGGATCGCCACGATTAATACGCACCGGACAGGGCCCTTCCTGTTCCAGGCCGGCCTTGTCGGCGCGGTGGCGGGCGTCGCCGGTCTGATCGGCCTGTCGCGACTGCTGAACGGGCATGGCGTGGTGGGCGTCAATCTTGCCTTGATGGCGCCGGGACTGATCCTGCTGCGCGGCCTGTTCGGCCAGCTGATGGTGTTCATCCAGGCGCAGCGGCAGGGCCGCCCGGCGCTATGGATTGAGGGCGATCGGCTGGTCTATCTGTCGCCACTGTACGCTTCGCTGCCAGTGAACGAGGTCGTCGGCGTCGAGCAACGACTGGGCTGGGGCGGCTTCGGCCAGCAGCCCTATGCCGTGATCTCATCTCGCAGAGGCCGGAAGATCTACGTGATGCTGCCGCTAATCACCGAAAGCCCCGAGCATCTGAAGGAAATGATCACCGAGATCGCGGCCGGCTGAGCCGAGCCTACATGCTCATGGCCTGTTCGAGCGCGAAGGCCAGCGCGATGGCGGCACCCGCCGTAATCAGGGTTCGGTAGCGCGGTCGCCAGGCCGGCCCCTCGATGTCGCGCACGTCCCACAGCCAGACGAGCAGGAAGGCCACGAGGAAGCCCGACACTTCCCAGACCGCATCAAAGCTGTGGGCCAGGGCGCCGTAGAGCAGGCCGAAGCCCGCGAATGGCGTCAGCAGGGAGAGCGACATGCTCCACCACCGGGGTGGATGGTCGCTGCCCAGCTCGAGCCCGGCGCGGATGCCGCCGAGGTAGGCGAGCATGCCCGTCGACCAGGCGCCCAGCGCCAGCAGGGCTACCGCGCTGAACCTGTGCGGACCGTAGCAGTAGACTGCCGAGGCCACGTAGAAGGGCGTCAGACTGATCAGTCCGAGCGTCCAGGCTGACGCGGGCACCCGCGTGCTCCCCTGCCTCATCCCCCTCAACTCCTGCGAAACGCCCGCGAGGCTGCCCAGCCGGCGCCCAAAGCAATCAGCGCCGAAACCACGCCATACGACCACGGATGCTGGTGCGCGAAAAGGTAAAGCGCCCGCTCCAGCCCGACCTTTTCGACCTTGAGCGGCAGGGTGCGGTCCGAAACCGGCTGCCCCCCCTGAAACAGGATGACCCGCGCCGTGTACTGACCGATCGGCGCCTCGGCCGGCAGGTCGACCCGGGCGTGGAACAGGCCGCGGTCGACGAAAGTCACACCGTCGGCGTCGGCGCTGTAGAGCCCGGCCGACTGCTTGAGCCGCACCACCGCCGCGCGCCAGGCGTAGTAGTCCGAGCCCAGGGCGCTGACGACCATGTCCTTGACGCCATAGCGGGTCTCCACGCGGCGTTCGGCCGGGGCGGCGATGGCCAGATGATCGAGGCCCAGGCCCAGTTTCCTGAGCTGGCCGAAGCGGGCGATGTCGCCGAGCGGGCGGGTCGAGGCCGCGCGATAGAAGCCGGGCGCGCCTTCGAACACCACCGGGCGGCTGTTGAGCCAGATGCCACCGATGCGCACCTTGCGGGCGATACGCACGGGCTGGGCAGGCCCCTTGACCACCACGACCACGTCGCTGGGACGGCCAGAGGGATCGAACACGGCCCCGTAGACCGAGATCTTGGCCCCCCGGAAGCCCGAGGTCACGCGGACGTCCGTCTCGGTCAGGGTCGCCGAAACAGCAGGCGGATAGAGCGGCGGCGGGGCGGCGACCAGCATTACCCGACCCCCGCGACCAGCACGAACGGATCGTCTGGCCGGATGAACAGGCCAAGTCCCATGCGCAGACCGACCAGCAAGACCACCAGCGCCAGCAGGGCCCGCAGCTCCTCGGCCCGGAAGCGCGCCGAGGCCTTGGCGCCGAGCTGGGCTCCGAGGACCCCGCCAACCAGCAGCAGGGTGGCCAGCACCACGTCGACCGTCTGGTTGCGGCCGGCCTGAAGGATGCTGGTCAGCACCGTGGTGATGACGATCTGGAACAGGCTGGTGCCGACCACGACATTCGCCGGCATGCGCAGCAGATAGACCATCGCCGGCACGAGGATGAAGCCGCCGCCGACGCCCATGATGGCCGACAGGATGCCCACGAACAGACCCAGCGCGATCGGCGGGATGACGCTGATGTAGAGCCGCGATTTGGGAAAGCGCATCTTCCACGGCAGGGCGTAGAGCAGGATTGGCCGGCGGTCGCGCCGGGCCGGCGCGCTTTCGCCCCGGCGGCGGCGCAGGATCGTGCCCAGCGACTCCCACAACATCAGCGCGCCGATAACGCCCAGGAACAGCAGGTAGGACACCGCGACCACGAGGTCGGCCTGGCCGAGCAGGCGCAGGACGCGGAACGCCTCGACCCCGATGAAGGCGCCGACCACGCCGCCGGCCGCCAGCACGCCGCCCATGCGGAAGTCGACCATCCGGCGGCGGCTGTAGGCTGTGACACTGGAGAAGGATGAGGCGGCCACATGGTTGGCGAGGCTGGCCACCGCGACGGCCGGCGGGATGCCCATGAACACCAGCACCGGCGTCATCAGGAAACCGCCCCCGATGCCGAACAGGCCCGAAATGAAGCCGACCACCGCCCCCAGCGCGATCAGCAGCGGCGCGTTGACCGACATCTCGGCGATGGGGAGGTAGAGGTCCACGGCCTACCTATGCCCTTCGAACGGCGCGGTGAAACCCGAAAAGCATGCGGCGCGACGGCCGGACATCACCGGGCGTAGGTCGACAGCTTCAGCATGGTCAAGGAGTCGAGCGCGCCGGTCGGCGCCAGGCCCTGGTCGCGCTGGAACGCGGCGATGGCGCCCTTCAGGCCCTGGGACGGCACGCCGTCCTGGGGGCCCCGGTAGTAGCCGAGCGTTGAGAGCGCGCGCTGGGCCGACGTGACGTCGTTGGCGCCGCCGCCCACTACGGCCTGGACCGGCGCAGCCGCCGGGCCGGCGGCGGGTCCCGCGGCGCGGAAGCCCTGGGCCGAGCGTTCCGAGGCGCTGCGGGCTTCGGGGGAAAGATCCTTCTTGACCCGCTCGGCGCTGGCCTTGGCTTCAGTGTCCCCGGCGCGCGCGGCGATCAGGTACCATTTGTAGGCTTCGGCGGCATTCTGCGAGACGCCATAACCTTCCTCGTAAAGTCGCCCGAGGTTGTACTGGCTGTCCGACAGGCCGAGGTCAGCCGCCTTGCGGAACCATTGCGCCGCCGTCGTGGTGTTCTTGGCTCCGCCCTGGCCCTCGAAATAGTAGAGGCCGAGATTGTGCATGGCCTTGCGGTCGCCGCCCTGGGCCGCGCGCTCGGTCCAGCGACGCGCTTCGACCGGACTCTTGGGCAGGCCGCCCGCGCCGTTCTCGTACAGCTTGGCCAGATAGAACTGGGCCGGGGCGTAACCGAGATTGGCGGCGCGCTTCAACGCCGCCACACCGGTCAGGTCGCGCGCCTCGATGCGGCGGACTCCATCGGCGTAGAGTGAGGCCGGGCTCTCGACGGCCGGCGCCACAGGAGCGGCTGCGGGCGGCGCGCCGGCCAGCGCCGGATTGGTGGCCGGCGAAAGGCCTTGCGGCGCGATGGCGACGGCGACGCGCGAGCCGCCTGGCCGGACCGGCGTCGTATCGGCTTCGGCCGTCTCGATCTCACCCTGGTCGTCGGCCTTGCGGATCTGCAGCGCCTCGGCGACGCGAGCGGTGACCGAGCCTTCGCCCTTGCCGCCATAGATCATCACGCCACCGGCGCTCAGCAGACCAACCGTCGCGGCGCCGGCGGCCAGCACCAGCGCCGACTGCAGCGACGATCCAGCGCGACGCTTGGGCTTCTTCGACCCGCCACCGAACAGACCGCGCTTCTCGGTCGCGGCCGGGCGGGCTTCGGGCGTGCTGGCCAGACGCGCGGCGTTGCGGGCCTGCTCCAGCACTTCCCGCGTCGAGCGCGGACGCGGCGGCTCGTCGACGTCGAAAGCCGAGATTTCCGGAGCGTGCGGGATTTCCGGGGCATCGGGGATATCGACGTCCCCGGTAATTGGCGCGAAGCCGTCAGCCGCTTCGTAGTCCTCTTCCGAGAAGGCTGGCGGACCCCGTTCAGCGACCGGGAAGGGTTCCGGCTCGGCCAGCTCCGCTGTCGGCGCTGCTTCCGGGCGGGTCAGGGCCTGGGGCGCGAACGCCTCTTCCGGAATGGTCCGCCCGGGTTCGGGGAAAGGCTCGGATGCGAAGGGGTCGCCGAACGGCTCGCGCAGCATTTCGGGACGGCGCTGCACCGGCGTCGGCGTCGTGATCGCCGTGATCGGGCCCTGCGCCACCTGCTCGGCGAGCCGCCGGTGGGAGTTGTTCAGGCTGACGTCGATCTTCTCGCGCGCTTCGTCGAGCAGGCGCGCCGTGCGCTCCTCACTCTGGCGGATGCGCTCGGCCAGATCGGCGGAGGACCGCTCCTGGCGCTGGTTGATACGCTCGGTGACACGGGCCACCTGCTCGCCGACCTCGTCGATGGCCAGGGCTCCGCGCCGCTCGGAATTGGCGATCCGCTCGGCCAGACGCTCCGTGATGCGGGCGATTTCGACGCCCAGCTTTTCCAGCGCCTGGGCCTGCACGCCATCGGCGCGATTGAGCTTCTGTTCGACCACCGTCGCGATACGCGCCACCTCGCCGCCGATCTGCTCGATGGCGTCGGCGCCGTGGTTTTCCACGGTCTGGACCCTGCGGCTCAGGCTGTCGGCCATACTGACCACCTCCCGGCCCATGCGTTCGATGGCCTGGGCCGAGCGGGTTTCGGCCGTCTGGATGTGGGTGGCCATCTCCGACAGCTTGCGTTCCATGCGGTCAAACCGGCCTTCCGACGCTGTCTTCAGTCCCTCGGCCAACTCCGTACGGGTCGCCACCATCTTGCGGGTCAGGTCAGCCGCCAGGGCCTCGAGCCGCGCGCCGCCGTCCCCGGCGCCGCTTTCGACCGTCCGCAGACGGCGGTCGAGCGCGACGAAAGACGCCCCCAGATCGCGCAGGGCGTTGGTCGTGCGGCCCTCGGCCTCTTCGACACGAGCAACGACGACCTCGGCGATTTCAGCGGGATCAACGCCGGCGGCCGTCTGGGGCGCGACCTCGACCCTGGCCACGCGGGCCTCGATTGACGCCAGGGTTTCGCGGGTGCGGGCCTCGCCGTCGTAGACCTGGCTGGCGACCTTGCCGAGCATGCCTTCGATGGCGCGCAGGGCTTCGGCCGAGCGAGGGCCGGTCGATTCCAGTTCCATGCGGCGCAAGCGCTCGCCGACGCCGCCGTAGCGGGTGTTGATCTCCTCGACCGCGCCTTCGAAGCGTGCGGCGACCGCGATCTGTTCGCGTTCGGCGCCTTCCAGACGGGACAGCGCGCCACGGACGGACTGGTCGATGCCGGTGATGGCCAGGGTCGAGCGCTGCTCGGCGGCCTCGATGCGGGCGGTCAGGCGTTCAACGGCCTCGAACACGCGGCTGACTTCATCGGCGGGGTGGCCCGCCACCTCGAAGCGCGGCGGCGCATCCGGGCGAGGCTGGCCGACCACGATGGGTTCGGGCGGCGGCGGGAAGGCCGGCCCCGGGTCGATCCCGAATTCCTCAATGATCTCTGCAGGGTTCACCGCGTCACCCTCGACGATCATCCGATTGAGCCACTCGCCGAGCGTCATGCCGGAGCGGCGCGCGAGATCCTTTGCGATCTCCCGCGCCTTAGGGTCGATACCCTTTACGCTCCAGGGCGCCCCCGAGGTCATTCGAATCGTATCTCCGGCACTCGTAGAGGACGCTAACTAGCCAGAGTTTGTGTGTAAACGCGAGGTTAACGCTAAATCTGGGGGGTGCGTCGATTAGCTGTGGACGAAGCTTGCATCCGTCCGGTCTGGCCGCCATCTGGCCCGGATGGACGTTTCAACGACCCTGGCGATCACCGCCGCCTTTGCCGGCCTGACCGTCTTCTCGGGCTGGCGCGGCAGCCTCCCGCCAAACCTGATCAAGGGCCCACGGATGATCCCCTGGCGCATGGTCATGGTCACCTCGGCGGCCGTGGTGCTGGTGCTGCTGGTGCATCTGGCCAGTCTGCTGGGTCTGCACCACGATCGTTAGACCGTCTCAGCCCTCGCCGGTCTTCTTCGGACGACGGGTCAGGCCGGCCATGCCGCCGGACGACAGCAGCCCGACATCGGCCAGCAGCATGGGAATCTGCCAGCCATGCGGGGCGGCGATGTAGCGCGGCTGCCAGAGCGGGTCGTACTTGTCCTTGTACCGGCGCACGCCCCGGAAATTGTAGATTTCCTCGGCGCGCTCGAAGAGCAGCCGACCGACGCGCGACAGGATCGGGGCCAGCGGACGGTCCTCGAGCCCGGCGAGCGGCGCGGCGCCGAAATCGAAGGCCTGGTAGCCCTGCACCCGGCCCCATTCGAACAGCTCGACGAACAGGAAATCCATGACGTTCTTGGGCGCCGCATCGTTGTAGCGCATCAGATCCATGGACAGCGCCTTGCGCGACGCCGTCGGCCAGAGGGTGGCGAAAGCGACGATGCGGCCCGCAGACCGGACGATCGCCACCGGGAACTCGGCGACATAGCGGGGCACGAATCCACCGAGCGAGAAGGATTTCACGCCGCCGGAGTCGATGGACAACCAGTCGTCG
>JBKJII010000265.1:0-4589 GCA_046598505.1 Caulobacter sp.
CATAGGTCCAGCCCTTGTTCTCCTCGCCGATCAGTTGGTCGGCCGGCACCTCGACGTTGTCGAACCAGACCTCGTTGACCTCGAGGCTGCCATCGAGCATCACGATCGGGCGCACGCTGACGCCGGGGCTCTTCATGTCGATCAGCAGGAAGCTGATCCCCGCCTGCGGCTTGGCGTTGGGGTCGGTGCGGACCAGGAAGAAGCCCCAGTCGGCGTGCTGGCCGAGCGTCGTCCACGTCTTCTGGCCGTTGACCAGGTAGTATTCCTTGCCGTCGTCGCCGGTGATGCGCTCGGCCTTGGTCTTCAGCGAGGCCAGGTCGGAGCCCGCGCCCGGCTCGCTGTAGCCCTGACACCACCACTCCTCGCCGTTGTAGATCTTGGGCAGGAAGCGCTCTTTCTGCTCCTTGGTGCCGAAGGTGTAGATCACCGGGGCGACCATCGCGACGCCGAACGGCAGGATGGCGATGGCGTCGGCCCGGGCCGTCTCCTCGGAGAAGATGTACTTCTGGGTCGAGGTCCAGCCGCAGCCGCCCCACTCCTTGGGCCACGACGGCGCGACCCAACCCTTCCTGGCGAGAATCTTGTGCCAGGACAGGAAGTCATCCTTGCCCAGATCGTCCCCTTCGTCCTGCTTCCCGCGCAGGTTCTCGGGGTAGTTCTGCTCGATGAAACTGCGGACCTCGTCACGGAAGGCGAGGTCTTCGGGGGAGAATTCGAGATTCATCTGTGGCTCCGGAGTCGGCCTCTCATGGGGCCGTTGCGCGTCGCAGACGCTTATAGGGGTCGAACAGTTGTTTGGGAAGATGACGCTCGCGTCAACGTCAACAGGGTGGACAAAAAAAGAGCGCCCCGCCGGGGGACGGCGGGGCGCTGAGTCAATCCAGGGTGCTCGACTGGATGGGGGGCCGCCGCGCCCCGGGGGGACAGGGCGCGGCGGGCGCCGGGATCAGCTCGCGTAGGCGGAGCAGGTCTCGGCGATTTCGCGGGCCACTTCGGCCTTGCTGCCCGGGCCGGTCGCCTTGCGGGACTTCGTCGCGGCGGTCTTGCGGGCGGTGTCGGCGCGGTCGAGGACAACACCGACGCGGCCGCCCTTGTTGGCGTTGAGGACGGCGTCGAGGCCGGCCGTGTCGACGCCCTGCATCAGGCCACGGCACTTGGCGGCGGCGATGTACTGGGTGTCGGTCAGGCGGTCCTGGGCGACGGCGGCGGTGGCGCCGGCGGCGGCGACAGCGAGGATGGCGGCGGCAGTGAGAATACGCATGGGGAGGCTCCCTTTCCCTTGGTTGAACTTGCAGTCTGAATGCGCCGATCCGCTGCGGATCGCAAATTACATGTTGGAAATATATGAGCAATTACAGAGGTTTAATCTGTATGATCGGTAATCTTTTGGCTGAAATTTAATGCCGGCGGCTGCATCCGAAACGCCGGTTCACGGCCTCGCGGACAGGCCCCGGCGATGCGTGTCACCGCCGATCCCCTGACGCGAAAAAGGGACACGCCCCTTGCGGAGCCTGTCCCCTTCCGTGCCTTGGGGTGGCGTCAGGCGCCGAACTTGTCGCAGTCGGCGAGGGCGGCCTGCGCAGCCTGGGCGTCGGTGCGGACCAGACGGGCCCCCTCGGACCGGGCGTTGTCGGCCTTGTCGAGGATGTAGTCGGCCCGACTGCGCTTCTGGACCTTGAGGATGGCGTCCAGCGTCGCGGCCCGGTCGCCGGTGGACAGGCCCCGGCAATGGGCGACCTTGACGAACTGGCTGTCGCTCAGACGGGCCTCGGCGGCGAAGGCGGCGGACGAACCGGCAGCGGTCGTGAGAACCGCGGCGGCAATGGTGAGGATTCGCATGGGTCGCTCCATCTCCCTGATTGGATACGGAGGAATGATGTTTCGACTCTTGTGTATTCGCAAATTAAATGACTGACAGAATCGATCCATTACATAATGTTCATGAATTTCTACATTGAAACAATATTGCCGATATTGTGACAACGTTGAGACGTCGTTGACACCTTGAATCGCTCGCCCGCGGCGGCGATGCTGGCGCGATGATCCAGGAACCCGTTACCGGCAAGGTCCAGCTGCGCATGGATGCTGCGGCGCTGAATGCCTTTCTCCAGCGCGCCTTCCCCGAAGCAGACCCCGAGCTGATGCCCCGCGTGACCTCGGTGTCGCCGGGCCGGGTGATGCTGACCATGTCCACCGCCAGCCGTAACCTGCGGCCCGGCGGGGTGATTTCCGGCCCGACCCTGATGAGCATGAGCGACAGCGCCGCCTATGCCCTGGTGCTGGCCCACATCGGCGAAGTGCCCATGGCGGTGACCACCTCGCTGACGATCCACTTCCTGCGTCCCTGCAAGCCGGGCGTGCTCTATGCCGAGGCGGACCTGTTGCGGCTCGGCCGGCGGATCGCCACCTGCGACGTCTCGCTGTGGACCGAAGGCCGCGACAGGCTCGCCGCCAGGGCCGTCGTCGCCTACGCCCTGCCGGAGCCCGCCGCCGCATGAGCCTGCCCGCGATCCCGCCGAAAGATGCGCCGCCCAGGGCCATCGCCACCCCCTGCGTACAGGTCTGCATCGTCGATCCGGAGAGCAGCCTCTGCCTCGGCTGCCACCGCACCCTGACGGAGATCGCCGGCTGGGCTAGGCTCGACGAGGCCGCCCGCGCGACGCTGATGGAAGAGCTGCCGGGGCGAAGGGCGTTGATCCGGCCGGAAAAGCTGGGGATGGTTTAGGGGTGAGCCTATTTCGGTGACAACATTTGCACCGGCCGACCTATCCCTACTCCCCAAAGCCCCTGGGGCCTGCCTCTCGCCCCGACCCTTACCAACCCCTTACACCCCTTCACGGATTGCAAACCCCGGCGCCCTAGGGTGCCCGGCGAAGGGGCGAAAAACGCCCTCGTACAAGCCAATATGGCGGGGTTGTCTGATGATCAGGTTCGTAGCGATCGCTGCGATTGGCGCACTCTCGGCCGTCGGCGCCGCGCGCGCCGTCGTGAGCCTGGATCCGGCGCAGTTCAACGCCGCCCCGCGCGCCGCCCAGGCTGTCGAACCCGGGACACTGGCCGAGGGTTCGCCTGCCTCGCCCGCCTCGATTCGCAAATCCGCCGATGGCCACTACTGGGCCGAGGCCAAGGTCGACGGCAAGGCCGTGCGCTTCCTGGTCGACACCGGCGCGACCGCCGTTTCCCTGACGCTGGAGGACGCCCGGCGCCTCGGCATCGATACCGCCCACCTGAACTACGCCTATGAGGTGATTACCGCCGACGGCAAGACCCGCGCGGCCGGCGTGAAACTGGCCAGCGTCTCGATCGCCGGGGCCCGCGTTGAAAACGTCGACGCGCTGATCATCGAGAAGGGCCTCAACGCCTCCCTGCTCGGCATGAGCTATCTCGGCCGCCTGCGCGCCTTCGAAGCCACCCAGACGGCGCTGATCCTGAAGCCGTAGGCGCGAACGGCCTGCATCTTGACAGGACTCGCCCCGGCGCGCCCCATTCCGGGTAACGAGGGTCTGCGCGTGCCCGTTTGAGACCCCGGTTCCTTGCCACGATGGGGGTTACCATGAGCCGCGTTCTCGCCGCCGCCTATGGCGCGGTCTGCTACCTGATTTTCCTTGCCACCTTCCTCTACGCCATCGCCTTCGTCGGCGACTTTCTGGTTCCCAGGACAGTCGACCAGGGGCCGGCGGCCGGGTTCGGCGCCGCCCTGCTGATCAATGTCGTGCTGCTGGGCGTGTTCGCGGTGCAGCACAGCCTGATGGCGCGGCCGGCGTTCAAGCGCGTCTGGACCCGGTTCGTGCCGGAGGCCATCGAGCGGTCGACCTATGTGCTGTTCACCAACGCCGCGCTGATCCTGCTCTACTGGCAGTGGCGACCGATCCTTGCGCCGGTCTGGTCGGTGACCAGCCCGGTCGCTGCCGGGGTCCTGCAGGCGGTGTTCTGGCTCGGCTGGGGCGTCGTTCTGGCCTCGACCTTCATGATCAGCCACTTCGAGCTGTTCGGGCTGCGCCAGGTCTGGCTCAACCTGTCGGGACAGGCCGCCGCGCCGCCGGTGTTCAGGACACCGCTGCTTTACGGCTTCGTGCGCCACCCGATCTATCTGGGCTTCATCCTGGCCTTCTGGGCGACGCCGGTGATGACGGGCGGCCACCTGCTGTTCGCGCTGGCGACCACGGCCTACATCCTGATCGCCATCCAGCTGGAGGAGCGGGACCTGATCGGCATCTTCGGCGACTCCTACCGGGCCTATCGCCAGAAGGTGTCGATGCTGATCCCGCTGCCGCCGAGATCCTGACCCGCAAGACGGCCCTTGAGCCGGGCGCCGGCGGGCCCTTCAATGGGCTCATGTCGGCGCCCCTCGAATCCCTGCTCGCCCAGGCCGCCCAGCTGCGTCGCGCCGGGCGGACCGACGCGGCGCTGGCCGCCTATGAGCGGCTGCTGGCCGCGCATCCTGACCTGCCCGACAGCTGGTACAATCTCGCCCTGCTGCAACGGAAGGCCGGGCGGTTCGAGGCGGCGCTGGCGTCCTACCAGCAGGCGCTCGACCGGGGCGTCAGCGATCCGGAGGAGGTTCACCTCAACCGGGCGGTGATCCTGTC
>JBKJII010000333.1:0-3891 GCA_046598505.1 Caulobacter sp.
CGTGTCCCCTGCCGCTTGAAGCTGATGGGGACGCGCACTGAAGCGCATGTCCCCGCAGGTTCAAGCGGCAGGGGACACGTACCAGAGCTACATGTCCCCTCTACTGCAGCGCCTCGCCGGGTCCGGCGACCTTGAACCCGCGGTCCCGCAGCTGTTCGAGCACCCCGTCCTCGGCCAGCAGCCGGCGCAGGCCGATGACGGCCACGCTCTTGCCTGGCTTCTTCAGCGCCGTGGCGATGGCCGCGACATCGTCGCGCGACTGCCGCCGCCAGAGGTCCGCGCCGCCGGACAGCAGCAACAGGCAGCCATCGAAGTTGCGCGGCGCGGTCAGGGCGGTTGCAACGTCGCCATGGGCCCAGCCGACGGCCGAGGTGCGCACGCGGGCGTCGGGTACATCGATGTCGTCGAGGGCGCTTTCCAGGCACTGCTGGTGGATGGCCGGCGTCAGGCCGGCGATGGCCTTCCTGGCGAACGGCACCGCCTTGTACTGCGCCGAATAGACGATCTTCACCCTGCGTTTTTTCGCGGCGACGGTGACGGCGGCGCGGGTGTAGGTCCAGCCCTTCTTGCGGTCACGGCTGTCGCCGTAGAGCAGTGCGCCGGCGACGATGGGGGTCCAGCCGGCATAGCGGCTCGCAGGCTGGCCCAGACGCTCGCGGGCGGCCACGAACCGTGTCCGCAGCGCCGGCGACAGGCTCGGCTCCAGCGGCGTCTTCGACTTGAGCTGGGCGCGAATCTTCAGCAGGGCCGGCAGGTCGCGCAGACCGGCCGTCACGGACGTGCCCATCAGCAGACTGTTGGCGCCGTCGAGCCGCCGCTCCACCGCCCGCTTGTCCCAGGTCACGCCTGCCGGCATCGGGCTTTCGGGCGCGCCGAGGATGTAGACGATAGAATCACCGTCAGACACCCGCCACCAGGCCGGGCCCGGCTGGACCGCCTGGATAACCAGGCCCTCGACGATCGTGCCCTCCGGATCCTCGACGGGCCCGGCCGTCGCAGCGCCGCAGGTCAGGAACATGGCCGCGACCAGGCCGACGGTCTTCAACAGGCGCATGAGTCCCCCTATCTGATGGTCGATACTGGCCCGGAATTTAGGGCCAAACCACGGCTCCGCCAGGGACAGATCGGAGCGTTTCCCGTCAATCACCGTTGTAGAGCCATGGCCAAGCCCCTCCTCGTCACCATCTCCCATCAACTCGGCGTCGCCGAGGCCCGCAGGCGGCTCGAGACCGGGTTCGCCGAGATGACCTCGAAACTGCCCGGCGGCGCGGCGCGGATCGACCAGCACTGGGAGGGCGACCGGCTGGTGTTCGCCGCCCTGATCGCCGGTCAGGACATCAAGGGCTCGCTCGATGTGCTGGCCGACGCCGTGAAGATCGAGGTGCTGCTGCCCGGGCTGCTGGGCATGCTGGCCGGCAAGATCGGCGGGCGTCTGAAGGACGAAGGCCAGCTGCTACTGAAGTAAAACCGCCAGGGCGGACGGCTCGCGCCGTCAATGATTCGGCCGCATGCGGATTGGATGGTTTTGCGGGCGGTCTACGTCAAGTATCACAACATATCGCAAGCATACTTGCGATAGGAACATCACGACGTGACGATTTTGATCTACTCAATATTTCTCCAGGCTTGGAAGACATTTGACTTCTGAATTGGTGGTCAGGAAATAAATGGATCGAAATCTCCAGACAGGCGTTGGCATAGCTCGGGACCCGTCCCAAGGAGCAATTCGATGAAACGCATTTTGATCGTGATGGCCGCCATTTCCCTCGCAGCGCCCTCCGTGGCCGCTGCGGACCCTGGCAAGGGCAAGGGGCAGGGCCAGCATGGAGGTCGCCCCGCCATGACCAGCGGCGCATGGACTCCTCCGGGCCTCGCAAGAAAGCCCCATCGTATGCCGCCGGGGCAGGCCAAGAAGATGTGGGCGCAGGGTGAGCGCTTGCCGAACCAGTACTACAGTCAGCCGCGGTACTACGTGGCGGATCCGTCGCGCTACAACCTGGGTCCGGCGCCCTACGGTTCGCGCTGGGTCAGGGTTGGCGACAACTACTATCTCGCCCGCACGGACACCGGCATCGTTAGCCAGATTATCTCGGCCTTGAGCCACTAATCCGGCTGGTCTGGTCCTGACGGCCCGGCACACGCCAGACTTCCACCCCCCCGGCAACGCGCCGGGGGCCCAATTATGCCACCTGCCCGGCCGCCCAGCCGCTCGACCAGGCCCACTGGAAATTGTAGCCGCCGAGCCAGCCGGTGACGTCGACGCACTCGCCGATGAAGAAGAGCCCCGGCACGGCATTCGCCCCCATGGTCGTTGAATTGAGGTCGCGCGTATCGACGCCGCCCAGGGTCACTTCCGCCGTCCGGTAGCCCTCCGAACCCACCGGCTTGACCCGCCAGCCGTTGACCGCCGTGTCGAGCGCCCGCAGGACCGTGTCCGGCGTATCGGCGAGGTTGCCGCGCGCGCCGGCGTCCTCAGCCAGCTTCTGGGCCAGCCGGGCGGGCAGAACGGTGGCCAGGGCGTTGTGCACCGCCTGGCGCGGGTTGCCCTGTTTGGCGGCCTTAAGCGTGGCGAACACGTCGACCTGCGGCGCCATCGAGACGGCGATCTCCTGCCCCTCGCGCCAGTAGGACGAGATCTGCAGGATCGACGGGCCGCTGAGACCGCGATGGGTGAACAGCATGGCCTCGGCGAACCTGGTCTTGCCGCTGGCGACCACAGCGTCGACCGCCACACCCGAGAGCGGCTTCCACTGCTCCAGCAGGCCGATCTCGAAGGTCAGCGGGACCAGAGCCGGGCGTGTCTCCACGATGTTCAGGCCGAACTGCCGGGCGATGTCGTAGCCCCAGCCGGTCGCGCCCATCTTGGGGATCGACTTGCCGCCGCTGGCGACCACCAACGAGGCGCAAGTCACCGGTGCGCCGCTGGAAAGGGTCAGCGAGAAGCCCTCCCCGTCCCGCTCCACGCGCTCGACCGCCGTGCCCAGCCGCAGCTCGACGCCGGCCTCGGCCATCTGGTCGGTCAGCATGGTCACGATCTGCATCGCCGAGCCGTCGCAGAACAGCTGACCCAGCGCCTTTTCGTGCCAGGCGATGCCGCGCGCATCGACCGCGGCGATGAAGTCCCGGGCCGTGTAGCGCCGCAGGGCCGAAAGGCTGAAGCGCGGGTTCTGCGACAGGAACGACTGCGGATCAGTGTTCGTGTTGGTGAAGTTGCAGCGCCCGCCGCCGGAGATGCGGATCTTCTCGCCCGGCGCCCTGGCGTGGTCGATGACCAGCACGCTGCGGCCACGCCGGCCCGCCTGGACCGCGCACATCATGCCGGCCGCGCCGGCGCCGACAATGACGACGTCGAAGGTCTGCATGGTCAGTCGATACAGAGCGTGGATTGCGCCCTGCCCCCGATGACTTCGGTGGCGCAGCCGCAGCGATCACTGTCGGCCTCGCAATGGGCGGCAACCGGGGTCGGGGCCTTGGGACTGTAGCCTTCGTCCGCGACGCATCGGCCGTCGCACTGATCGCTGTCGGTGCAGGTCTTGCCCGCGTCGCGGTAGGCGATGACGCAGGCGGGCTTCTGCATACGGCACACCGGCTGGATGGCGCCGCCGGCGGCCTTGCAGGCGGCGGGATCAGCGGCCAGCGAAATCGGCGTCGGTGGCGCCGGCGCAGGCGCTGTGACGGGCGTGCAGGCGGTCAGGGCAAGGAAGGCGATGGCGAGGGGCGTGAAGCGCATGGCGGGGTTCTACGCCGTCGGGGCCCGCTCCGCGAGCCTTGCGAACGGCCTCAGGCAACGCCGCCAGCCAGCCCTGCCCCGTTCATCGCTGCGATTGCGGTGACCCAGGGAATTGCTTACGGCGCGGCGGAGCGCCGCTCAGGCATCAAGCAGACCTCGCG
>JBKJII010000003.1:0-2249 GCA_046598505.1 Caulobacter sp.
CGCTCTACGAGCGCCACGGCTTCGAGGTCATCGGCCTGATCAAGCCGGGCGACCACCCGGGGCTGATCCCGATGTACCGGGCGGCGCGGGGCTAGCCCTTGAACCCCGTCGCCACCAGGAAGACCTCCGAGCTGTCCGCCCGGCTGGCCTTGGGCTTCACGTGCTGGACCTTGTCGAAGTGCTTCTTCAGGTCGCGGATGATCTGGGCCGTTTCGCCGCCCTGAAACGCCTTGGCCACGAACGAGCCGCCCGGCTTGAGCGTCTCGATGGCGAAGGCCGCCGCCAGCTCGATCAGGCCGACGATGCGCAGGTGGTCGGTCTCGCGGTGACCGACGGTATTGGGGGCCATGTCCGACAGCACGATATCCGGCGGCCCGCCGAGCATCTGGATCAGCAGCGGCCCGGCCGCCGGATCGGTAAAGTCCATCTGGATCATCTCGGCCGGCGGCAGCGGATCGACCGGCAACAGGTCGATGCCGACGATCTTTCCGGCGCCACGCTTGATGGCCATCTGTACCCAGCCGCCCGGCGCGCAGCCCAGGTCGACTATTTTCACGCCCGGCTTGACCAGTTTGAACCGGTCGTCGATCTCGGTGAACTTGAAAGCCGCGCGGCTGCGATAGCCCATCGCCCGCGCCTCGGCCGAGAACGGGTCGTTGATCTGCCGCTCCAGCCAGGCCTGGGACGATGGCCGGCGGCCCTTGGCGGTCTTCAGACGCGCGGGCTTGCCGCGGCCGACGCCGTCGTTGCCGCCGGTAGGCAGGCGCACCATACGGCGTTTGGGGGGAGGCTCTTCGTCACTCATGTCGCCTCCTGTACAGGTTTCCGCGCCGCGCCGCCGCGTTTGCGTCGTCGACGGGGCTGTTCGTCGCTCATCAGGCTCATCAGCAGGCCCTCGCGCAGGCCGCGATCGGCCACACGCACACGCTCGCAGGGCCACATCTCCTGCACCGCCTGGAGAATCGCCGCGCCGGCCAGCACGAGATCGGCGCGGTCGGCCCCGATACAGGGCTGGGCCGCCCGTTCGGCCGGAGTCCAGGCCAGCAGTTTGTCGGTGGTCGCCTCGCACTCGCCTCGCGTCATCCACAGGCCGTCGACGCGGTTGCGGTCGTAACGCGGCAGGTCGAGGTGCAGCCCGGCCAGACTGGTGATCGCGCCGGACGTTCCGACCATGTGAGCGCCGCCGGCCTCGAAGATCTCGCGGAACGAGTCGGCATGCGGGAAAGCGGCGATACGCGCCTTGACCGCGTCGACCATCGCCCGGAACCAGCCCTGGACATCGTCGCCGGCCTCGGGGAACCGCTCGGCAAGGGTGACCACGCCCATCGGCACCGACAGCCAGGCCTTGATCGGCAGACGCCAGGGCGCGAACTCGCGCGGGCGGGCGTCGAGCCCCTGCCCGTTCAGGTCGACCCAGGACAGTTCGGTCGACCCGCCCCCGACATCGACCACCAGAGCCGCGCGGGCCTGACGATCCAGCAGGTTGACGCAACCGGCCACGGACAGGTGGGCCTCTTCCTTGGGCGTGATGATCTGCAGCTTCAGGCCGGTTTCACTGGCGACGCGGGCGATGAACTCGGCGCCGTTGTCGGCCTGGCGACAGGCCTGGGTGGCGATGGCCTTGATGCGCACGCACTTGCGGCGGCGGATCTTCTCGGCGCAGACCGTCAGGGCCGCGAGCGCGCGATCCATGGCCTCATCCGACATCCGACCCGTCGCGGTCAGACCCTCGCCGAGGCGAACGATGCGGGAGTAGGCCTCGACCACGCGGAAGCCGCCCTGGGTGGGCGTCGCGACCAGCAATCGGCAGTTGTTCGTGCCAAGATCCAGCGCGGCGTAGGCCGGCGGCGGCCCGCCATGGGACCGGGGGCGGTCCCCGCGGGGTCCGCCTTGCGCACGGGGCGCCTCCGACATGGTGTCATACCTGTCTGCGCAGGCGTCCAGGATGGGACGCCTCGTTTCAGGAGCAACTGTAGCGGCCCGTTTCGCGTAGCGGAAGGCATTGACTTGCCTAACGTCGCCCGCCGTCTACGTTCATCTTCCAGTCAGGGGCGCTGCGTTAGATTCGACCATCATGAACGCCAGAGAAGCCAAATTTGGAATCGGCCAGGTGGTCAGGCACCGGATCTTTCCGTTCCGGGGCGTGATCTTCGACGTCGACCCTGAGTTCGCCAACACCGAGGAATGGTGGGAGTCGATTCCCGAGGATATCCGTCCCCGCAAGGATCAGCCCTTCTACCACCTGCTGG
>JBKJII010000026.1:0-13731 GCA_046598505.1 Caulobacter sp.
ACGCCGCGCAGATAGGACGGCGTGAAATAGGGCATGTGCTCGCGGCGGAGCTGGAGGTGGTTGGGGGCGTCCATGTTGATCATGGCGTCCATCGAGGCGCGGTAAAGCAGCGCGTGGCGGGCCTCGGGCCGGCCGGCGGCCATCAGGATGCCGCCGCGCTGGCTGGAGAAGGTCGCCGGATCGCCGTTGACCGCCATGACGTCCGCATGTCGGGTCACGGCCCAGAAGCCGGGGCCTTCATGGCGGGCTTCGCTGTGCCACATGACCGGCGCTTCGGCCCGCATGCGAGCAAAGTCGGCGAAGGGCTGGCCGCCGCCGAACCGGGCGATGTCGGTCAGGTCGACGCTGTCCAGAGCCGGATAGACCTTGGGAAAGTTTGGGCCGGCACGCCCCTCGACCGCCGTCTGGCTGATCAGTTCCATCGCCGCATCCTCCCAAGGTTATCGTTGTTCAGGCGACAATAGGCGCACGGGTGGTCGGAGCAATCGTCACGTGGCGTCAACTTCCCCAACGGCGCCCTTTCCAGAAGCCCTTCCGCGCCCGTAATGTGATCAGCGATCAGGCGCGCCACAGACGAGCCGGTCTTTGCGGACGTCAGGGAGCGGGGCGGATGAGCGACACCATCGAGGCGGACTACATCATCGTCGGGGCCGGCAGCGCCGGCTGCGTGCTGGCCAACCGGCTGAGCGCCGACGGCAAGACCAAGGTCCTGCTGCTCGAGGCCGGCGGCGATGATCGCCCGACGAAGAACCCCTCGCAGTTCCTCTCGAACATGATGATCCACATTCCCGTCGGCTATTCGCAGACGCTGAAGGATCCCAAGGTCAACTGGCTCTACAGCACCGAACCTGACCCCGGCACCGGCGACCGGGTGCACGTCTGGCCGCGCGGCAAGGTGCTGGGCGGCTCTTCCTCGATCAACGGCCTGCTCTACATCCGCGGCCAGGACGCCGACTACGACAACTGGCGTCAGCTGGGCTGCGAGGGCTGGAGCTGGGACGACGTGCTGCCCTACTTCCTGCGGTCGCAGCATCAGGAACGCGACGCCGGCGCTCTCCACGGCAAGGGTGGTCCGCTGAACGTCTCGGACGTCACGACCAAGCACCCGGTGTCCAACGCCGTGGTCGACGCCTGTGAACAGG
The DNA here is from genome assembly GCA_046598505.1 of Caulobacter sp. GTDB lineage: Bacteria > Pseudomonadota > Alphaproteobacteria > Caulobacterales > Caulobacteraceae > Caulobacter. Next base: position 1,143 of record JBKJII010000026.1, read on the forward strand.
CCGGCATTCCGCGTCGCGCCGACCTCAACGGCGGCGACCAGGAAGGCGTGAGCTACTACCAGCTGACCGTGAAGAACGGGCAGCGCTGCTCGGCCGCGGTGGCCTATCTGCACCCGGTCATGGGGCGGGCCAACCTGCGCGTCGAGACCAATGCCCTTGCGTCGAAAGTGCTGTTCGAGGGCAAGCGCGCCGTCGGCGTGGCCTTCACCCAGAACGGCGTCAAGCGCACCGCGACGGCAAAGGCCGAAGTCATCCTGGCCGGCGGGGCGGTGAACTCGCCGCAGCTGCTGCAACTGTCCGGCGTCGGACCCGCCGCCCTGCTGCGTGAACACGGCATCGAGGTCGTCGCCGACCTGCCCGGCGTGGGCGAGAACCTGCAGGACCACTACGTGATGACGGAAACCTGGCGGCTGAAGCCCGGCGTCATCTCGGTCAACGAGTTGACCAAGGGCCCGCGCTTCCTCGGCGAGGCGATGAAATTCCTGTTCCAGCGCAAGGGACTGCTGACCCTGTCGGCGGCGCACATCGCGGTGTTCTGCAAGTCGCGGCCCGACCTCGCGCACCCCGACATCCAGTATCACATCCTCCCGGCGACCATGGACACCGAGAAGCTGATGCTGGAGCAGAAGATGGAGCTGGAGGGCCAGCCCGGACTGACCATCGCGCCCTGTCAACTGCGTCCCGAAAGCCGTGGCCATATCCGCATCCGGTCAGCCGATGCGTCGGTCTATCCGGCCATCACGCCCAACTACCTGTCCGACTCCCTCGACCAGGAAGTGGCGGTCGCCTCGCTGAAGATCGGCCGCACGATCGCCCAGCAGTCGGCGCTGGCGAAGTATATCGATCACGAGATGATGCCCGGTCCCGACTTCCAGACCGACGCGCAGTTGCTGGACTACGCCCGCGCCGCCGGCACGACCATCTATCATCCGGTCGGCACATGCCCGATGGGAACCGGGCCCCAAGCCGTGGTCGACGCGCAGCTTCGGGTGCACGGGGTCGAAGGCCTGCGGGTCGTCGACGCCTCGATCATGCCGCGGCTGGTCAGCGGCAACACCAACGCCCCGACCATCATGATCGCCGAAAAGGCCTGCGACATGATCCTCGGCAAGTCCGCGCCTTCCGCCCTCGCCGCCTGACATCAAGCCTGAACAGACAGACTGCCATGCACCCGATCCATCACGCCCGAACCCAGCCCGACAAGGCCGCCTACATCATGGCCGCCACGGGCGAGACCGTGACCTACGGCCAGCTCCACGAACGGGCCAACCAGGGTGCGCACCTGTTCCGCTCGCTGGGTCTCAAGCGCGGCGACTCGGTGGCCGTGTTCATGGAGAACAGCCCGCGCTACTTCGAGGTGCTGTTCGCGACCGAGCGGTCGGGCCTCTACATCACCTGCATCTCGTCCAAGCTGACCGCCGGCGAGATCGAGTACATCGTACGCGACAGCGGCTCGAAGGTGTTCATCGCCTCGTCCGGCGTGGCTGCGGTGGCCACCGAGGCGGCGGCGCTGTTCCCGGACCTGCCGTTGTATATGTGTGACGGCGCTGTAGAGCCCTTCGCCAGCTTCGAGGAGGCCCGCGCGCCCTTCCCGACAACCATGATCGACGACCCGTCGCCCGGCATGACCATGCTCTATTCGTCGGGCACGACCGGCCGGCCGAAGGGGGTTCGCCGGGCCCTGCCCGAGGGCGAGGTCGGCGCCGCGCCGGGCCCGCTGATGATGCTGCACGTCGGCCTCTACGGCGCCTCGCCGGACAGCGTCTACCTCTCGCCCGCGCCGCTCTATCACGCCGCCCCCCTGGGCTGGACAGCCGGCATGCTGCAGCTGGGCGGCACCGTCGTGGTGATGGACAAGTTCGATCCCGAGACCGCGCTGAAATACATCGAGCAGTACAAGATCACGACCGCCCAGTGGGTGCCGACCCACTTTGTGCGCATGCTCAAGCTGCCGCAGGAGGTCCGCAGCCGCTACGACATCTCGTCGCTGCAGGCCGTATTCCACGCCGCCGCGCCCTGCCCCGTCCCGGTCAAGGAACAGATGATCGCCTGGTGGGGGCCGATCATCCACGAGTACTACGCCGGCACCGAGGGCAACGGCCTGACGGCGATCAATTCGCAGGAGTGGCTGGCGCACAAGGGCTCGGTCGGCAAGGGCCTGACCGCCGAGGTGAAGATCTGCGACGAGGACGGCAACCCGCTGGGACCGCGCCAGGAAGGCGGGGTCTATTTCGCCGGCGGCGGGGTCTACGAATACCACAACGACCCGAAGAAGACCGCCGAGGCCAAGAACCAGCACGGCTGGACGACGCTGGGCGATGTGGGCTGGCTCGACGAGGAAGGCTTCCTCTACCTGACCGACCGCAAGAGCTTCATGATCATCACCGGCGGGGTGAACGTCTATCCGCAGGAGATCGAGAACCTGCTGGTGACCCATCCGAAGGTGGCCGACGTGGCCGTGGTCGGCGCGCCGGACGAGGAGATGGGCGAGAAGGTCGTGGCCGTGATCCAGCCGGTGAACTGGGCCGAGGCCGGCGACGATCTGGCCGCCGAACTGACCGAGTTCTGTCGCGCCCACCTGAGCGGCGTGAAGCGGCCCCGGCGGATCGACTTCATGGAACAGCTGCCCCGCCACGACACAGGCAAGATCTACAAGCGCCTGATCCGCGACGGCTTCTGGGGCAAGACAGACAGCAAGATCGTCTGATTGAGGCGGGGCTGAGTTTAATACAGCCTCGTCTTTATCAATCACCCGCCGCGAGGCTCGACGAGCACGCTCTGGACCGCCCGACCGAAGTAGCCGCTGCGGTCGGCCAGCCGGCAGCAGGCCAGGGCGCCGCCGCTGTCGCCGACCCAGGTCTCTGCATCGAGCAGGATCCACGACCCGACCGGATTGCGCGCGAAATGCACCGACAGGTCGCCGTTGATGAAGGTCCATGTCTGGAAGTCGAGCACCGACGAGACGCCGTTGGAGAAATCCGCTGTCAGGGCTGCGCGCATCAGAGGCGTTGTTTCCTCGCCATCGACGATCGGGCGTTCGGCACGGAACCAGACCGCCGCGGCGCCCGGCTTGCCCCATTCGCCGCGCGCGATCTTCGCCGACATGCCGGAGCCGAAGCCGTGGCCCGGGCCGAAGCCATCGGACCGCGCTTCGTCCTCGGGCGGTGGGACCAGATCCAGCGGGCGGAAGCCGGGATTGTCCGGCAGGGTCTGTGGCTGGTCCCGAAGCTTGAGCACGCTGGCGCGCATGCATTCCTTGCCGCCGGACGTCAGCGACACCTGCAGCAGCTGGATCTTGCGGCCCTCGCGGACCACCTGCGTGTCGATGTCCAGCACGCCGACCGGCACCGGCCGGAGCAGGTCGACCGTCATACGAGCCACGCGCATCGGCCGTTCTGACGGGAAACGCTCCGCGGCGCGGGCGACCAGGGCGCTCGGCGCGCCGCCGTGCTGCATCGTCGGATCCCAGGGGCCGGCCGCGTGCGGTGTCGCCGTGACCCGGTCGCCGTCCAGCCTGAATACGTAGTCCATCACCCCTCCCGGGTCGCTTGAACCCTTCACATCGGGATTTGCCGTTGCGGCAATCAACCGCCTCGCCCGCGCCGTCACGGTTGAAACGCCGCGCCGCAACAGGCATTGAAGCGCCCAACAACTGTTTGAAGGGAGCTGCGCCATGAAGGAAGTGGATTTCAAGGATCTGTCGAGCCTTGTCGGTCAGGAGATCGGCGTGTCGGACTGGGTCGAGATCACCCAGGAGCGGGTCAACCAGTTCGCCGAGGCGACCGGCGACCACCAGTGGATCCACGTCGACGTCGAGCGCGCGACCCGCGAGATCGGCGGACCGATCGCCCACGGATACCTGACCCTGTCGCTGATCCCGTTCCTCGGCGCCGGCCTGCTGCGCGTCACAGGCGTGACCCGCGGCATCAACTACGGCAGCGACAAGGTGCGCTTCACCAACATGGTCCGCGTCGGCAAGAAGGTGCGCATGCGTCAGAAGCTGCTGGCCGTCGAAGCCAAGTCCGGCGGCCTGCAGATGAAGAACGAATGCACCATCGAGATTGAGGGCGAGGATCGTCCGGCCTGCATCGCCGAGACGATTTCGGTCGTCTACGGCGGCTGATCGCTTCGCGGCGTCCACTCGTCGATCACGCGCCCCTCACGACCAGTCGCCTGGACCGTGAGGGGACCGCGCCCTACATCACGTGATGGGGAGTGGCACGGAGAGCTGATCGATGGCCTATCGCGTGACCCGGACCGACGCCGAATGGCGGCGACTGCTGACTCCGGCCCAGTATTCGGTGCTTCGCAAACAAGCTACCGAGCGCCCCTTCACCAGTCCGCTCGATCACGAAAAGCGGCGGGGGGTGTTCTTTTGCGCCGGCTGTCGCTGGCCGCTGTTCGCCTCGGCGGACAAGTTCGACAGCGGCACGGGATGGCCGTCGTTCAGGAAACCCATAAACGCGCGGGCGACGGGAACCTCGATTGACCGCTCTTTCTTCTCGGTCCGTACCGAGGCCCACTGCGCCAACTGCGGCGGCCATATCGGGCATGTCTTCCCGGACGGCCCGGCGCCGACTTTCCAGCGCTGGTGCATGAATGGCGTGGCGATGACCTTCCGGGCGAGCTGACATGACGACGGCCGCGGATCGCTCCGCGGCCGTTTTCTGTCTCGACGCAGGCCAGATCAGCTCTTGAAGGAGCGATCCTCGCTGATGCGCTTTTCGAAGGCGCTGATCTCGTGCTCCGCCTTGTCATGGGCGTAGCCGTAGCGTTCCTGGATTTTGCCCGCGAGCTGGTCACGCTTGCCGGCCACGACCGTCAGGTCGTCATCGGTGAGCTTGCCCCACTGCTCCTTGACCCTGCCGGTCATCTCTTTCCACGAGCCTTCGATACGATCCCACATGGCGGTACTCCCTACTTGGCGCGACGTCTGAAAACGCCTCGCAGGATGAACCGCCGAGATGGCTCAGGGTTCCGCAGCTTCTTCCGCGGCGGCCGCCTTCGAGCCGATGGGCGGGGGCTCCGGCGACCGCGCCGGCGGCGGTGTAACGCCGTCGAGCAGGGCGATCGTTTCACGGATGAAGCGGGCCTGGGTGACGATGCCGATCTCCAGCCGCTCGCCCGACAGCTCGACCTGCTGGGTCAGCATGCCGGCGATGAACTGGACCTCCTGGGTCTCCAGGCCGCCCGGCCGACGACGGGCGCCTTGGGCCATGAACACCGGCCCGCCCGAGTTGCCCGGGAAGACGCTGAAATCCAGCAGGAAGGTCGGAAAGGCCGTCGACGGCGACAGGGGATAGGAGGCCACCCGGCCGGACCGCAGGATCGGGAAACCCGCCTGGTTCGCGGCCAGTCCCCGCGGAAAGCCCAGCGCCATCATCTCGTCGCCCGGGCCCAGCGCGTACTTGCTGAAGGTCTCGTCCTCGGCCAGCCAGGCCAGCGGGATGGCGGCGCGGGCGAACTCGGGCGGCGCCTCGATGACAATCGCGGCGACATCGCGATCCGGGTGCCTGGTCCACAGCGGCTGGCTGCCGGTCCGGATCACGAAGGGCTGGGGGTCATAGCGCCAGCCGCCGTCGGCGTTCTGGTGCCTGTAACCGATCTTCGCCGTGGCGATCGGCATGCGGTCGAAGACGTGGCCTGCGGTGACCAGCACGATGCGAGGCTTGCCGTCGGGCGTCGGCGCATTGACGAGAAAGCCGGTCCCGACGGTGCGGGTGCCATCGCCGAGCGGCTGCTCGAGCTGAACAGTGGCATTGATCAGGTCGACCGAAAGGTCCCACGCCATCGACGCCCCCTGCCCCTACGCGGTACTGCGGGCAGACTGCGCCCGAAACACTTAAGCGGACATTTGACCCGAACCGCCCGGGCGCACAAGCTGGCGTCCTGCCGCACCCGGAGCGTTGATTCATGAACCGGCGAGACCTTCTGGCCGCTACGGCGGCCGCCGCTGTCACCACCACCCTGACAACCCGGAGCGCCATGTCCGCCACCGCCAAGCCCGTCCCGCCCGTCGCCCTGAAGGTCCCCAAGCGCACCGAGCAGCTGGGCCGGGTCCGCATCGACGACTACGCGTGGATGAAGGATGACAACTGGCAAAAGATCCTGCGCGATCCGAGCCTGATCAAGGCTGACGTAAAGGAACACCTGACCGCCGAGAATGCCTACACCAAGGCCATGCTGGCCCCGACCGAGCCGCTGCAGGCGACGATGTTCGAGGAGATGAAGGGGCGCATCAAGGAAGACGACGCCTCTGTCCCGGATCCGGACGGCGCCTGGGAGTACTACACCCGGTTCGAGAAGGGCGCTCAGCATCCGATCCATGCGCGCAGGCCGCGCGGGAAGGTCGACGGCGAGGTGATCCTGCTCGACGAGGACGCCGAGTCGAAGGGCAAGAGCTTCTATTCGGTCGGCTCGGCCAGCCACACTGACGACCACGCCCTGTACGGCTGGGCGGTGGATGAGCAGGGCTCGGAAGTCTACCGCATCCACGTCCGCGAGATCGCCACCGGCAAGGCCGTAGGCGAGCCCGTGGAGAGCGTCTCGGACTTCGTCTTCTCGCCGGACTCGAAGTGGATCTTCTGGACGCTGCGCGACGACAACGGCCGCCCGGCCAAGGTTTTCCGCCGTCCGGTCGGCGGAGCGGCGAAGGACGATGTGCTGGTCTATGACGAGCCGGACGAAGGGTTCTTCATCGGCGCCGGCGTCACCCAGTCGCGCCAGTGGATCGTCATCAGCTGCGGCAACCAGGAGACCAGCGAGGCCTGGCTGATCGCCGCCGGCGATCCGACCGCCACGCCAAAGGTTGTCGAGCCGCGCCAGGTGGGCGTGCGCTATGACGTCGACCACTGGGACGGCAGGTTCGTCATCCGCACCAACGCCGACGGCGCCGTGGACTTCAAGCTGGTCACGGCCAGCGAGGCGAGCCCCGGCAGGGCCAGCTGGAAGGATTGGGTCGCCCACAAGCCGGGCAACCTGATCCTCGGCACCGCCGCCTTCCGTGACCACTTCGTGCGGCTGGAAAAGGTCGATGCGCTGAACCGCATCGTCATCTCGGCGAGGGACGGTGGGGAGCATGTCGTCGGCTTCGACGAGGCCGCCTATGCGCTGGGGATCGACGGCGGCTACGAGTACGACAGCGCCACGCTGCGCTTTACCTACAACTCGATGACCACGCCCCGGCAGTGGATCGACTACGACATGGCCACCCGCACACGGACCCTGCGCAAGACGCAGGAGATCCCCTCCGGCCACAATCCGGCCGACTACGAGACCCGCCGGCTGAACGCCAGGGCGCCCGACGGCGCGGAAGTGCCGATCTTCGTGCTGATGAAGAAGGGCACGAAGCTGGACGGCTCGGCGCCGCTGCTGCTGTACGGCTACGGCAGCTACGGCATCTCGCAGGAGCCGAACTTCTCGATCCGCAATCTGAGCCTGGTCAACCGGGGCTGGATCTGGGCCACGGCCTGCCCGCGCGGCGGGGCCGAAAAAGGCTGGGGCTGGTTCCTGGACGGCAAGAAGTTCAAGAAGAAGAACACCTTCACCGACTTCATCGCCTGCGCAGAGCACCTGCACGCCAACGGCTACGGCAAGCCGGAGCGCACCGTCGCCTACGGCGGATCGGCCGGCGGACTGCTGATGGGCGCGATCACCAACATGCGGCCGGACCTGTGGGCCGGGATCATCGCGGCCGTGCCGTTCGTCGACGTGATCAACACCATGAGCGATGTCTCGCTGCCGCTGACGCCGCCGGAATGGCCCGAGTGGGGCAACCCGATCGAGGACCCGGAAGCCTACGACTACATGTACAGCTACAGCCCTTACGATCAGGTCTCGGCCAAGCCCTATCCCGCGGTGCTGGCGACCGGGGGGTTGTCCGATCCCCGCGTGACCTACTGGGAGCCGGAAAAGTGGACGGCCAAACTGCGTGAATACACGACAAGCGGTGACCCGATCCTGCTCAAGATCAACATGGACGCCGGCCATGGCGGGGCGTCGGGCCGGTTCGACTTCCTCAAGGAGATCGCCCTGGACTACGCCTTTGCGGTCTGGGCGGTGGATCGGGGATGGACCAGGGCTTGATCCTGAGAGCGGCGACGGCGGACGACGCGGAGGCGCTGGCCGCCATCTACGGCGACGCCTGCCTGCACGGCTCGGGGACCTTCGAGGAGGTCCCGCCCGGCGCTGCGGCGATGGCGGATCGCCTGGCGGCGATCGTGGCCAAGGGGCTGCCCTACTACGTCGGCGAGCTCGCGGGGCGGGTCGCAGGCTATGCCTACGCCTCGCCGTTCCGGCCGCGCACGGGCTATCGCTACACGGCCGAGGACAGCATCTACATCGCGCCCTGGGCCAAGGGTCGGGGGTTGGGTCGGATGCTGCTGGCGCCGGTGATCGCCGACTGTGAGCGGCTCGGCCTGCGCCAGCTGATGGCGGTCATCGGGGGGTCGGAGAATGCGGCGTCCATTGCGCTGCACCGGTCGCTGGGGTTTGAGGTTCAGGGCGTGATCAAGGGCGTCGGGTTCAAGCTCGGGCGCTGGATGGACATCGTGATGATGGAGAAGGCCCTGAATGGCGGGACGGCGACCCTGCCGGACGGCCCGGGGTTGCCGCTGGGGGGCGGGTAGCGTCAACGGACACGCACTCCCGGTTCATCCCTCCGGGAGAGGTGGCTCGGCGAAGCCGGGACGGACGGGGGCCAGTCGCCGCGCTCAGTCAGCGCTTCGCGCCGCCAGCTCCCCCGGGGCAGCAACCGCACTTGCACCGTTCGGGACCGGGATGCGCCTCAGCTTCCGCCCAAAGCCTTCGCCAGCGCTGCGGCGTCATACGGCTTGTCCAGGCCGGTGACGCCGTCGAGACCTTCGACGGCGCCATGGTCGGCGTAGCCGCTGGCAAGGATGATCTGCAGGTCCGGTCGCTGGGTTCGGGCCTGTTTCGCCAGGTCGTCGCCGCGCATGCCGGGCAGGCCGATGTCGGTGAACAACACGTCCACCCGCCCGCCCGTCTCCAGGATGGCGAGGGCTTCGGCCGCGTCGGCGGCCTCGAGGACCGCGAAACCCAGGTCGGCGATCAGATCGACGGCGGCCGTCCGGACGAGGGCCTCGTCTTCGACGATCAGGACCGTGCGGCGCTCGCCGACCAGGGCGGCTGCGATCTTTCGCGCCAGATCGGCCTTGCCATAGGGCTTGGACAGCAGGGACACGCCCACGTCGAGCCGTCCGTGGTGGACGATGGCGTTCTCGGTGTAGCCGGAGGTGTAGAGCACCGGCATGGCCGGCCGCAGCTTGTTCGCAGCCTTGACGAAAGCCGGGGTTTTCATTGAGCCGGGCATGACGACGTCGGTGAACAGCAGGTCCACGGGCTGGTCGCCGCGCAGGATTTCAAGCGCCGCGTCCGGGCCGTCGGCCTGGATGCAGTGGTAGCCGAGGTCGTGCAGCATGGCGCAGGCCGCCTCGCGGACGGCGGCCTCGTCCTCCACCACCAGCACCGACTCGCCCTTGCCGACAGCCAGCACTTCACGCTTGGCGGGCGCCGCCTCCGCCTTGCGGGTGCGCGGGAGATAGATCTTCACCGTCGTGCCCTGGCCGGGCTCGCTGTAGATCTGGATGTGGCCCTTCGACTGCTTGACGAAGCCGTGGACCATCGAGAGGCCGAGGCCCGTGCCCTTGCCCTCCACCTTGGTGGTGAAGAAGGGCTCGAAGACGCGGGCGACGGTTTCCTTCGACATGCCCTGGCCGGTGTCGGACACCGCCAGCATGACGTACTGGCCCGGGGCGATGTCGCGATCTCGCACGGCGTAGCGGTCGTCGAGTGAGGCGTTGGCCAGTTCGATGGTCAGGCGACCGCCGCCGGGCATGGCGTCGCGGGCATTGATGGCCAGATTCAGCAAGGCGCTCTCAACCTGGGCCGGATCGGCAATGGTGTTCCACAGGCCGCCGGCGATGACCGTCTCGACCTCGACCGCCTCGCCAAGTGTCCGGCGCAGCATCTCGGCCATCGCCTGAACCAGTTTGCCCGGGTTGATCACCTCCGGTTCCAGCGGCTGGCGGCGCGCGAAGGCCAGCAGCTGGCGCGTCAGGTCCGCCGCGCGGTCGGCCGCGTGGGTCGCGTTGGCGATTCGGGCGAGCGCCTTCTTGTCGGTGATGGACCGCTCGATCATCTCGAGATTGGCGCGGATCACCTGCAGCAGGTTGTTGAAGTCATGCGCCACCCCGCCGGTCAGCTGGCCGACCGCCTCCATGCGCTGGGACCGGCGCAGCTGCTCCTCGGCCCGTTCGCGCTCGGTGATGTCACGGGAGGAGCCGACGATGCGGGTCGGTCTGCCGTCAGCATCGAACACCGGGGCGAGCATCGATTCCCAGGTGATCGACCCGACGCCCGGCACCTCGGCCGTGTCGCGCATGGTCGTCGCGTGGCCCGTCTCGATGACCCGGTCATACAGGGCCACCAGCCGGGGACCCATGACCGGGAAGGCCTCCAGGACGTCCCTGCCCCGGTAGGGCGTCATGTCGCCGCCCAGCAACTTCGCCAGGGCCGGGTTGAAGTCGCCGACGAGGAACCGGCCGTCGGGCGCGACCTCGAACGTGTAGAGGAAATCGGGGATGTTCTCGAACACCGCGCGGATCAGGGCGTCGGCGTCGAGGGTCGCCGCTTCGGCGACGTCACGGCGCGCCAGGGCCTCGGTGAGGTCGCGGTTGCCTCGCGCCATGGCCAGGATGGTCATGGCCAGACCCGCGAGCGCCAGCCCGCCAACACCGATGGCAAGGATCAGGCCGTTGCGTTCATCGACGGCTATCCTGGCCTGTCGCATGCTCAGCAGCGCCTGTTCCTCGGCAAGGATCGCTGTCGTCAAGGACCGGGCCCGGTCCATCTGGGCCTTGCCGCGGCCGCTGACCATGACGTTGAGGGCCGTCGCCGACTGACCCGCTCGCTCGGCAGCAAGGGCCTCCTCGATGATGGCCAGGCGACGCCGAAGCGTTTCCTCGAGTTGGGCAACCCGGGCGACCTGGCCTGGATTGTCGACAACCAGGTCCTTGAGGATCGCCAGTTCGGCGGGCAGTCGCCGGACCGCATTTGTCCACGGCAGGAGGTAGGCCTGGTCATGGGTCAGCATATAGCCGCGCTGACCAATCTCCGCGTCCTGCGCGCTGGAGAACAGCGCCTGGGTCGCCTCGAGGACCTCATGGGCGTGGGTTATGTCGTGCCGGCTGGCGCGCAGGGCGGCGGTGTGGCTGACCGCCGTGTAGAGGGACAGGCCAGCCAGAACCATGATCATCAGGATGGGGAGAAGCAGGACGCGCTTCAAACTCAAGGTGTTGAATCCGATTTGAACTATCGAGGGCGCGAACGGGCGTTTCCGGGAAGCGGAAGTCTAGTCGACCGTCGGCCCGATAGCTATTCCCACGCGGACGCCAAGCCCGGCTGGCGCTGGATCCGGGCAACCGGCAGTGTCTGGCCGCTCCGTGACCGGAACGACGGCGGTCGGCTCTAGTGAGTCAGAAACACCGGGCAGACCGTCGCCCGGAGCGCGTGGTCCGTCGCGCCGCCGAGCAGGAACTCCTGCGCCCGGGAATGGCCATAGGCGCCAATCACCAGAAGGTTCGCACGCTCCCGTTCCAGGTAGGCTTCCATCGCCGGTCCGATCCTCTGGTCGCCGGCGTCGATCTCGTCGCGGACCGCCACGATGCCGTGCATCAGCAGATGGCGTTCGGCGTCCTCGCCGGCGCCGAACATCGCGCCGGGCTTTTCATTGAGTACGGTCAGCAACCGGACGTGGCGCGCGCGCTTGAGGATCGGCAGGGCGTCGGCCATGGCCCGGGCGGCGGCGCGGCTGCCGTCCCAGGCGACGACTGCCACATCCGGCCACGCCGCCGGGTCGCCAAGCGCGCCGGGCTGAAAGATCAGCACCGGGCGGCCGGACCCGAACACGACGCTCTGGGCGACGTCGAGCTGCCGATCGACCCCCGCCAGGCGTGGCAGAAGGCAGATGTCGCGGGTGCGGGCCAGCGCCGTCACATGGTCCGCCCGGTCGAGGTAGCTGGTCCGCGCCAGAATCGTGTCCTGAAAGACCCCGGCCGCCGCCGCAGCCGTCGCGAAATGCGCCAGTCCCGTCTTGCAAGCCTCGCGGCAGCGCTCCTCCTCCTCGCGGCCCATGGCGCTCAGTCCGATCAGGTAGTCAGCCAGGCGGTTGCTGTGCAGCGGGATATCGACTTCGACAGCCAGGCCGGACAGCTTGCCGCCGAGGCTGGCTGCCAGTCCTATCGACTCGTCGATCAGGTCCGTCGGCATCGGCGTGGGGTAGCTGTCGATGTGCAAGAGCAGGTCGAGGAAGGCCATGAAACGCATCTCCTGGAGTCGTTGACCCGAAGGGTGCCACCAACCGGACCGACCGACTTAGCGGTAGATCAGCACCGGCCTCCGCGCCCGCGCTTTTGGCCTGCCGTCAATGCTTCAGCGGCGCCATGCGTTCCATCAGCGCCGCGACGGCCGCGGCGCCATCGTTTCCGTCGGGCCGGATGGGACGCATGGCGCCGCTGAAGCATTGACGGCAGGCCAAAAGCGCGGGCGCGGAGGCCGGTGCTGATCTACC
>JBKJII010000193.1:0-2806 GCA_046598505.1 Caulobacter sp.
GAGGGTGCGGATCATGGCGCTGAGTCTAACGCCCTCGTGCGCGGATTGGGCAAGCCGTAGCGATTTCTTTTCTGCTATCTCCCGGCTGGCCTCGAAACTCCGGAATCCAGAGCGTGAATCCACCTGTCGTCATCCTCAACGAACCCCAGCTGGCCGAGAACATCGGCGCGGTGGCGCGGGTCATGGCCAACTTCGGGCTGGCGGACCTGCGTCTGGTGCGACCACGAGACGGCTGGCCACAGGAGCGGGCCTGGGCCTCGGCTTCGGGCGCTGACTGGCCGTTGGACAACGCCAGGGTGTTCGACCGGCTGGAAGAGGCGGTGGCCGATCTGCGACTGGTCTACGCCACGACCGCCCGGTCGCGCGGCACGCAGCTGCCGGTGCTGACTCCCCGCGAGGCCGCTTCCAATCTGCACACGGCCGTCGCGGCGGGTGAGGGCGTGGGCCTGTTGTTCGGTGGCGAGCGCGCGGGTCTGGAGACCGACGACATCGCCCTGTGCCACGGCATCGTCACCATTCCGGTCGACGAGCGGCACCGCTCGCTGAATCTCGCCCAGGCCGTGGCCTTAAACGCGTACGAATGGCGCATCGGCGTCGCGGACCGCCCGCGCGAAGCCTTCGCGATGAATGTCGACGAGCCGGCCGACATGGCCACTGTCGTGGGGCTCTATGAGCAGCTCGAGGGCGAACTGGACGCGGCCGGCTTCTTCCATCCACCGGAAAAGCGGCCCTCGATGGTGCGTAACCTGCGCATCTCTCTGGGCCGGTCCCGCCTGACCGACCAGGAGGTCCGCACCTGGCGCGGCGTGGTCACCGCGCTGTCGAAGGGGCGGGGACGGGTGCTCGAAAAGCTTGCGCGCCAGCGCGCCGCCGCTAAGAATGAGACCAAAGGGTAACAAATATATCGGGAGGCGTTGATGAACCGCAGGGACCTGCTTTTGAGCGCGGGCGCGATCGGGCTGGGAGCGGCGTTTCCGGTGCTGGCCGCAGATGATGACAAGGTCATCGCCCGGGACGCCTGGTTCTATGCTTTGCCATTGATCGAGATGGCCACCACACGGGCCCGGTCGCTCGCCGGGGGTGCGAAGATCAACCGTTTCGCGCCGGGTCGCGGCCTGACCGATCACAGGGGCCGCACCGTCACCACGCCGAACAACGACACCCTCTATTCGTCCGGCTGGATCGACCTGACCCGGGGCCCGGTGACGCTGACCGTGCCGGAGATGGGCGCGCGCTACTGGTCCGTCGCGGTGATGGACATGTTCACCAACAACAATGTCGTGCTGGGCTCACGAACAGTCGGTGGTGGTGGCGGCGTCTTCACGCTGGTCGGGCCCGGGGAGGATGCGTATCCGGCCAACGCCATCCAGGTCGCCACGCCGCACGCCTGGGTGCTGGCGCGGGTGCTGGTGGACGGCCCCGACGACGTGCCCGCCGTGCAGGCCCTGCTCGAGGGCCTGACGCTGCAAGGACCGGGCGACACGCCGCCGACGCCGGCCTATGCCGTCCGCGCCGCGCCGGCGGAGGACTATTTCGCCAGCGCGCGATCGTTGCTGGCCAGCGACCCCGCCCCGATGACCGATCTGAAGCTGTTGCGCCGCGCCGCGCGCCTCCTCGGGCCGAACGCCGGAGCCTTGCCCGACGGTGCGAAGGCCGGCGTGGCCGAGGCGCAGACCCTGGCCAAGGCGGCTTTCGCGCGGCAGAACTTCATCCAGGGATGGAGCTATCCCAAAGCCGACCTCGGCGACTACGGCTAGGACTATCTCTACCGCGCCGCTGTCGCCCTCGGCGGCCTGGGCGCCCTGCCGGTGGCCGAGGCGATGTACATGCGGGCGCAGGGCGACGGGCAGGGGCTGTTCAACGGCGACGGCCTCTGGCGCCTGACCCTGCCGGCCCAGCTCCCGCTGGACGGCTTCTGGTCCTTGTCGATGTATGAGGCGACGCCGGACGGGCAGTTCTTCTTCACCGACAATCCGCTGAATCGCTACGCCATCGGGGACAGGACACGCGGATTGACCCGCAATGCGGACGGCTCGCTGGACATCTGGATCTGCCGCACCGATCCGGGCGGCGCGCGCAGCGCCAACTGGCTGCCCGCGCCCAAGGCCGGGCCCTACGCCCTGTTCCTGCGCACCTATCTGCCGCGAGCCGAACTGCTCGACGGCCGCTGGCGCGTTCCGGCGATCACGGCGGGTTAGGCGCCAGGGGACATTTACTTCAGTGCGTGTCCCCTGCCGACCGTCGCTGATCGGGGACACGCACTGAAGTACATGTCCCCTCCCGGCTGACATCCTGATGGCGCTGGCTATAGTCGCGCCCATCCTAGGGAGTCGCCCATGAAGACCCGCGCCGCCGTCGCCTTCGAAGCCAAAAAGCCGCTGGAGATCGTCGAGGTCGACCTCGAGGGGCCCCGCGCCGGCGAGGTGCTGGTGGAGATCAAGGCGACGGGCATCTGTCACACCGACGCCTATACGCTCGACGGTCTCGACAGTGAGGGCATCTTCCCCTCGATCCTCGGCCATGAGGGCGCAGGCGTGGTGCTGGAGGTGGGCGCGGGCGTGACCAGCGTGGTCCCCGGCGATCACGTGATCCCGCTCTACACGCCGGAATGCCGCCAGTGCAAAAGCTGCCTGTCGCGCAAGACCAACCTCTGCACGGCCATCCGCGCCACCCAGGGCAAGGGCCAGATGCCCGACGGCACCAGCCGCTTCTCCTACAAAGGCCAGCAGATCGCCCACTACATGGGCTGCTCGACCTTCGCCAACCACACGGTGTTGCCCGAGATCGCGCTGGCCAAGATCCGCAA
>JBKJII010000258.1:0-4925 GCA_046598505.1 Caulobacter sp.
CCTACGCCATCGCAAAGGCCTGCGGGCTCGACGGGATGGAGGACCCCGAGATCATCGAGCGGGAAGCGCTGTCGCCCCCGGCCATCGATCTGGACGCTTGGCAAAATGCGGCCAACCTGCTGCGTCAGAGGAATGACGCCACGAGTCTGAAACGCGCCGCAGAGTGCGCGCTGATCCTCGAAGGCGCGCGAACCGGCGTGCCGGCTTTGGAGGTGGCCCGGAAGCTCTTCGTCGACAGCAAAGGGCAGTCACGCGAGAAGCTGCTGAACAAAGGCGTGGAGCCGGAAGTCGGCAATTTTCTGGCGGTTGAGCGAGACCGCATTTTGGCGGCCCTGACCCGCGCAAAGTCGGCCCGTGTGGCGCAGGATACGGTGATGGTGCTGGCCCTGGCCGCCGTCTATGCCCGCGAATACGAAGCGGCCAAGACGGTCCGACGGGCGCTGGATTTCGCGGACCTGGTGGAGCGCACGCGCGATCTGGTGGCCCAGCGGCCTGACGCGGCCTGGGTGCTCTACAAGCTGGACGGCGGCATCGACCACATCCTCGTCGACGAGGCCCAGGACACCGCGCCCGAGCAGTGGGACATCCTCAACCGGCTGACGACCGAGTTCTTCGCCGGCTCAGGCCTGCCGACGGGCCAGACGCTGGACCGCAGCCTGTTCGTCGTCGGGGACGAGAAGCAGTCGATCTACAGCTTCCAGGGCGCCGACCCCGAACGATTGATCAGCGAGACCCGCCGCTACGACGCCCTGATCCGCGCGGCGGGCCTGGAGTCGCGGGTGGTGCCGCTGACGCTGTCGTTCCGCTCGACCAACCAGGTGCTGGCCTATGTCGACGCGGTGTTCACCGATCCGGAAACCCGCCGCGGCGTGCCGGCGCCACAGAACCAGGACATCATTGTCCACGAGCCGTTCCGGGATCACGACGGCTGCGTCGACCTCTGGCCGCTGGAGCAGGAGGAACCGAGCGAGGACCGCGAGGCCTGGAGCGATCCGCTCGACGCGGCCTCCGAGACCAGCGCCAACAAGCGCCTGGCGCGGAAGATCGTCAGCGAAATCGAAGCGCTCGTGTCGCGCGGAGACGCGGTCTACGACCGTGACCTGAAGGGCTGGCGACCGGCCCGGTTCGGCGACGTGCTGATCCTCGTGCGACGCCGCAAGGTGCTGTTCGAGGAAGTCCTGCGCGAGCTGAAGCAACGCGGCGTGCCGGTGGCCGGCGCCGACCGGCTGTCGCTGTCGGCCCACATCGCCTTCGATGACCTGATCGCCCTGGCCCGTTTCACCCTGTTCCCGCAGGACGACCTGACGCTGGCCGGCCTGCTCAAGAGCCCGTTCTGCGGCCTCGACGACGAGGATATCTTCGCCCTGGCCTACGGGCGCGGAAAGACGACGCTCTGGTCGGTGTTGTGCGATCGGGCCGCGGAACGGCCGGCCTGGTCGGATGCTCTGGCGCGGATGGAGGTCATGCGGGAACTGGCGCGCAGCCACCGTCCGTTCGACTTCTATCGCCGCGTCCTCGGGCTCGCCGATGCGGGCGGCATGTCGATGCGCGCGCGCATCACCACGCGGCTCGGCTCGGAGGCGGGGGATGTGCTGGACGAGTTCCTCGCCCGGACGCTGGCCGCCGAGACGCGCGGTGTGTTCGATCTCGAACGGCTGGTCGCCGCTTTCGCCGATCTGGACGTCAGCGTGAAGCGCGAGCTGGAGAGCGGCGCCGACGAGGTGCGGGTGATGACGGCCCATGGTTCCAAGGGCCTCGAAGCGCCGATCGTCTTCCTGCCCGAGACGACCGTTCGCGCCAACGCCCAGGGGTCGCCCCTGATGGCCACGGCCGACAACGGCTTCCTCTGGTGTGCGAGCACCAGGCAGGACTGCCCGGCCAGCGCGGCGGCCCGCCAGCTGCGCAAGGACCGCGATGAGGACGAGGCCTGGCGGCTGCTCTATGTCGCCCTGACCCGCGCCCGGGACCGGCTGGTGCTGTGTGGACGGATTGATTCCCGGACGAAGGACGAAAGCGTGGCCGGCTGGTACGGCGCCATGCGCACTGCGTTCGGCCATCCGGCGATCGCCGATCAGGTGCGCGCGGTCCGGTCGGGAGACATGGACATTCTTCGGCTGGGCCCCGATCCGGTTCAGCGGCCTGGCGCCGCGCCCGTGGTCCCGCCGCCGGCGACCTTGCCGGACTGGGCCAGGACGCCGGCCCCGGCCGAGTCGCCGTTCATGCGTTACGCCTCGCCCTCCCAGGTGGCCGAGCGGGAGCGCGGTCCCGCGCCGTCGCCGCTGGACGCGTTGCAGGGGCTGGGCCGGTTCCGGCGGGGCGACCTGATCCACCGGCTGCTCCAGCTTCTGCCGGACGTCCCGGGCCCGGACCGTCGCGCCGCCGCCGCCCGTCTGCTGGACCGTGAACCCGACCTGACGGCCGGCCAGCGCGCCGAGATGACCACGGCCGCCTTCGGCGTGCTGGAAGACCCGGTGTTCGCCGACGTGTTCGGACCCGGCAGCCGGGCCGAGGCGGCCATTGCCGGGACCTCGTCACGCCTGCCGGCCGGGCTGGGTGTCTCCGGCCGCGTCGACCGGCTGCTGGTCACGCCGGACCGGGTGCTGGTGGTCGACTACAAGACCAACCGGCCCGCGCCGTCGCGGATTGAGGACGCCGATTTCGCCTATCGGGTCCAGATGGCGCTCTACGCCGCGGTGCTGGCCGAGATCTTCCCCGGACGGCGGATCGAGGCGGCGCTGGTCTGGACGGACGGACCGCGACTGATGACGGTTCCAGAAAACATGATCGCCCGAACCCTCGACCAGCTGGTCTCTGGTCATTGATAGGGAACGGGGCGCAGCCTACATCGTTGGCTGACGACGCGCGCTGTGTGGCGCGCCGAACGGGAGAATACCGATGAGCACCGTCAAGGTGACTGACGAATCCTTCGAGCGCGACGTGCTCCAGTCCGACAAGCCGGTCCTGGTGGACTTCTGGGCGGAGTGGTGCGGGCCGTGCAAGCAGATCGCCCCCGCCCTGGACCAGATTTCCGAAGAGCTGGCCGACCATGTGGTGATCGCCAAGGTCAACATCGAGGAAAGCCCCACGACGCCCTCACGCTACGGCGTGCGCGGCATCCCGACGATGATGCTGTTCCGCGGCGGGCAGATGGCCTCGATGAAGGTCGGCGCCATGCCCAAGCAGAAGATCCTCGAATGGCTGCTCGAAGCCGGCGTTCAGCCGGCGGCCTAGACCTTCTTGATCCGCTCATCCAGGCGAATGCCGGGATGAGCGGTTTGGGGACTACGTCGGCCAGGTGTCCTCTGACGCCGCCAGCACCTCGCCGGCGAGGTAGAGCGACCCGCAGATGACGATGTGCGGCGGGGGGCCGTCCCCCGCCAGCACGGTCTCCAGCGCCGCAAGGGCGCTGTCTTTCGTTTCTGCCATCAGTCCGGCCCGACCGGCCGCCTTGACCAGGCTTTCCGGCGGACTTGCCGCGTCCGCTTCGAACGGCACGCAGATGATGCGCGGCTTCAGGTCGGCGAAGGCCGCGAAGAAGCCGTCCGCATCCTTGTTGGCCAGCAGGCCGCAGATGACGGCGACGGGCCGGCCGTCGCGCGCGGCCATGTCGCCGACCGAGCGGGCCAGCGCCAGGGCCGCATGCGGATTGTGCCCGCCGTCCAGCCACAGGTCCGCGCCCGCCTCCCGGGCCAGCGCGCCGAAGGGGCCCTTCGTCAGGCGCTGGAGCCGCGCGGGCCAGACCGCCGAGGCGATCCCCCGTCCGATCGCCGCCTCGTCGATGCGCGCCTCGCGAAGCTGAAGCGCCGCGACGGCGGCCAGGGCCGCGTTGTCGATCTGGTGCAGGCCGATCAGCGACGGCAGGGGCAGGTCAAGCAGACGGTCCTCCATCTGCACCACCAGCCGCCCGCGCTCCGCCCAGGCGTCGAACTCGATGCCCAGCGCCGTCAGCGGCGCGCCGAGCGCCCTGGCCCGGGCTTCGATGACCGCGAAAGCCTCGTCGGATTGCCGGCCGACCACGACCGGCCGGCCCCGCTTGATGATCCCCGCCTTCTCGCCGGCGATGGCGGTCAGGGTGTCGCCGAGGAATTCCCGGTGATCATGGTCGACCGGCGCGATGACGCTGACCGCCGGTGGATCGATGACGTTGGTCGCATCCAGCGAGCCGCCCAGACCGACCTCAAGCAGGCAGAGATCGGCCTCGACTTCGGAAAAGGCCTGGAAGGCGGCGGCTGTGGTGATCTCGAAGAAGGTAATCGCCTCGCCGGCGTTGGCGTGTTCGACCCGTTCCAGCACCTCGGCCAGATGCGCGTCGGTGATCAGGGTTCCGGCCAGCCGGATCCGCTCGGCGAACCGGACCAGATGTGGCGAGGTAAATACGTGCACGCGCAGGCCGGCAGCTTCGGCGATGGCCCGCAACACCGCGACGGTGGAGCCCTTGCCATTGGTGCCGGCGACATGGACGACCGGCGGCAACCTGCGCTGCGGATCGCCCAGCGCCGCGCACAGCCGGTGCATCCGGCCGAGCGACAGGTCAATCAGCCTGGGGTGCAGCAGGCGCAGCCGTTCAAGCGCGGCGTCGTGGGGGCGAAGATGATCGCTCATTGTGCTGTCCGGGACTGGATTTCATGTCCCCTGGGACACAAATTCCTGTCCCGTTCCGTGGAGGGCAAGGGACACCACTAGCTGTCCCGGGCGTCAGGCCGCCTTCGACCCGTTCCGGCCCATCATCAGGGTCTTCAGGATCGAACCCAGCACCACCGGCAGTTCGTGGCGGGGCACGACGCGGTCGACCATGCCCTTTTCGACCAGATACTCGGCGCGCTGGAATCCCGGCGGCAGGGTCTCGCGGATGGTCTGCTCGATCACCCGCTGGCCGGCAAAGCCGATCAGGGCGCCCGGCTCGGCCAGCTGGATGTCGCCCAGCA
>JBKJII010000409.1:0-7472 GCA_046598505.1 Caulobacter sp.
AGGCCCGCGAGCTGACACGCCGCAAGAGCGCGCTCGAGAACTCGTCGCTGCCCGGCAAGCTCGCAGACTGCTCGCTCAAGGAGGCCGACCTCTGCGAGCTCTACATCGTCGAGGGCGACAGCGCCGGCGGCTCGGCCAAACAGGCGCGTGACCGCAAGACCCAGGCGATCCTTCCGCTGCGCGGCAAGATCCTCAACGTCGCCAGCGCCACCGGCGACAAGCTGATGGGCAACAAGGAGCTGGCCGACCTGATGCTGGCGCTCGGCGTCCAGGGCGGCAGCAAATACCGCGACGAGGACCTGCGCTACGACCGGATCGTCATCATGACCGACGCCGACGTCGACGGCGCGCACATCGCCAGCCTGCTGATCACCTTCTTCTATCGCCAGATGCCGGACATGATCCGCGGCGGGCGACTGTATCTCGCCCTGCCCCCGCTCTATCGCATCAGTCACGGCGGCAAGGCCGTCTACGCCCGCGACGACGCGCACAAGGACGAGCTGCTGGAGACGCAGTTCAAGGGCAAGAAGCCGGAGATCGGCCGGTTCAAGGGCCTGGGCGAGATGATGCCGGCCCAGCTGAAGGAAACCACCATGGACCCGTCCAAGCGCACGCTGGCCCGGGTCACCCTGCCGCGGGACGAGACCCATGTGGAGGAGCTGGTGGAGAACCTGATGGGCCGCAAACCGGAACAGCGATTCCGGTTCATCCAGGAAAACGCCGAGTTCGCCGCGGCCGACGTGGATATCTAGATTTCAGATCATGCTCCCCACGCGTGGGGAACTGTCACGCGGAGCGTGACTGAGGGGCAGACCGACGTCAGCGGTCAGTGTCAAAACGCGACGGATGACCACCAGCGGCGCTGCCCCTCCACCATGCTCCGCATGGTCCCCCTCCCCGCGAGCGGGGAGGAGGAGTTCGTCAGCGCCCCGCCTGGATCGTGATGGTCACGGGCGCGCCGCCCTGGCCTGTGCCCTGCCAGACATCGCCGACGTTCTTGCTGACGGTCGCACCACATGAGGGAGGCGTGGCTTCCGGCGAGGTCTGCGTGAAACAGGTCTGGCCGCCCGAGATCGACCAGGTGCCGGCCGACGCGCCCATCGGGCTGTCGCCGGTGTAGGAGCCGCCTTCATCAATGAACAGCTTTACGGTGGTGCCGTCGCCGTAGGTAATGACCACGGTGTTGCCGTAGGCCGTCGCCATGGCGTCTGCCGCCAGCGCGGGACCGGCCGCCATGAGGAACGCCGCGGCGATCGCCGCTTTCGCCAGGAGTTTCATCTGTGTTTCCGCCCGTTTTCTTGGTTTGTAAGGCTCGCCCCCTAGGCGAACAGCGGCACCCTAACCAAGAAATCGGCGTTCGTTAACCCTGCCGGCCGGCGACCAGCATGTTGCGCACCGGTTCCCCCATCAGACCCTTGGCCGACCAGCTGGTGCCGACCCCGCCGGGCACGATCGCCGTGCAGAACTTCAGCGGCACAAAGACCGGGACTTTTTGGGTGATGCAGAGCTGCTCGCCCTTGATCTTCCAGACGCCGCCTGTGTGATCGCCGTTGGCGCGCAGCGCCTCGTACGTGCCGTCGCGGTGCAGCCAGGTCCTGGTGGACTTGCCGTTTGGATAGGTCGTCACGATTGTGTTGCCGAAGGCCGGCTCAAGACTGGCGACCGGCGAGGTGGCGGTGATCGCGGCTGAGGCCAGGAGGCCGAGGACTACTCCGCTGACGGACATATGAGCGTCTCCCGTTCGCTTGGGCGCATACAACACCTCACACCCGCTTTTGCCAACCCGTCACGCGATCTCACCCACAACGAGAGCTGCGGCCGCAAGCCCATACGAACGTTGACTTTCCGGGGGTTGAGCCTATGTATCCGCGCGAGTTCGGAGCAGGTCTGGCGAATCCGCGCCGCCCGTTCGCCCAATTACGGGCGGCTCTGAATCTTTCTTTCGTGAGACATGACCGAATTTTCCCAACTGGGGCTGAGCGCCTCTACCCTGCAAGCCGTTGCCGACACCGGCTACACCACCGCAACCCCGATCCAGGAGCAGGCGATCCCGGTCGCCCTGGCCGGCCAGGATGTGCTGGGCATCGCCCAGACCGGCACCGGCAAGACCGCCGCCTTCACCCTGCCCATGATCGATCGCCTGTCGTCCGGGCGAGCGCGGGCGCGCATGCCCCGCGCCCTGGTCCTGGCGCCGACCCGCGAACTGGCTGACCAGGTCGCCAGCAGTTTCGAGAAATACGCCAAGGGCACCCGACTCTCCTGGGCCCTGCTGATTGGCGGCGTCTCCATGGGCGACCAGGTGTCGGCCCTCGACAAGGGCGTCGATGTCCTGATCGCCACTCCGGGCCGGCTGCTCGACCTGTTTGAGCGCGGCAAGATCATGCTGACCGGCGTGCAGCTGATGGTCGTCGACGAAGCCGACCGGATGCTCGACATGGGCTTCATCCCGGACATCGAGCGCATCTTCAAGATGACGCCACCGAAGAAGCAGACCCTGTTCTTCAGCGCCACCATGCCGCCGGAAATCACGCGGCTGACGCAGCAGTTCCTCAAGAACCCCGTCCGCATCGAGGTCACCCGCGCGGCGACCACGGGCGACAACATCGCCCAGTTCGTCGCCCGCATTCCCAGCAACGATCCCAAGGCCAAGCGGGTCGCCCTGCGCAGCCTGATCGACCGCAGCGAAATCAAGAACGGCATCGTCTTCTGCAACCGCAAGAGCGAGGTCGACATCGTCGCCAAGTCGCTGCGCACGCACGGCTATGACGCTGCCGCCATTCACGGCGACCTGGACCAGGCGACGCGCATGCGCACCCTGGACGGGTTCCGCAAGGGCGAGCTGAAGCTGCTGGTGGCGTCCGATGTCGCCGCGCGCGGCCTGGACATCCCCGATGTCAGCCATGTGTTCAACTACGACGTCCCGCACCACGCCGACGACTACGTCCACCGCATCGGCCGCACGGGCCGCGCCGGCCGTTCGGGCGAGACGTTCATGATTGTCACGCCGGCCGACGACCGCAACTTCGACAAGGTCATCAAGCTGACCGGCAAGGCCCCGGCGGAAGCGACCTTTGAAGGTATCGACTGGGCCAGCCTCAAGAGCGAGCCGCGCAGCAAGCGCGACGGTGACAAGCGGGGCGGTCCCCGCGCCGGCGGACGTGACCGGGATCGCGACCGCAGCCGCGGCCGTCCGGCCTCTGAGACCTCGACCGTGTCGATGCAGGCCATCTCTGCCGCCCCGCCCGCCGAAGACGCCGCCGAGAAGCCGGCCCGCCGACCGCGCGGGCGCAAGACCGAAGCCGACACCACGCCGATCGCCCAGCCTGAAGCAGCCGTTGTGGAAGCAGCCGTCGCCGTCGACGTCGAGGCCCAGCCCGTCGAACGCGCCGAGCGTGAACCGCGTCGTGGTCGTAGCCGGGGTCGGGGTCGTGACCGCGACGCCGGTCCGCGCGAAGACGCCGCACCGGTGGTTCAAGCTGAAGCCGCGCCTGCGCCGGTTCATGAAGACCGTGTCCGCGAAGACCGCGCGCCGCGTCAGGAAGAACCCCGTCGCGACCGCGAACCGCGCCGGGACGCCCGTCCCGAGCCCCGGCCTGAAGCGCGCGAGCGTGACCGGGGCCCACGCCGCGACGATCAGCGCCGCGACAACAATCGCGGCCGGGACCGGGACGAAGGCGGTCCGCGCGTGGTCGGCTTCGGCTCGGATCTGCCGGCCTTCATGACCCGCGCCGCACCGATCAGCCCGATCGTTCCGGAAGAGTAGCCCCCAGGCGCAAAAGCTCTGTCATCCCGGCCTGAAGCTCGCATGGCGAGCCGCAGAGCCGGGACGTGGATTTTGATCGTGCAAGACTGGATGGGTCCCGGATCGCCCTGTGGGCGTGCGGGATGACGGCCGTCGGCCGGTCCTAACCCGCCGTGACGGTGTCACAGGCATCGGCCACCGCCTGCACGGCCGCCGGCGCCAGCTTGTCGAGCCGCGCTTCCTCGGCCTTGCGCTCGACCTGGCTGGCCTTGCTGTCGGCCGGGGTCAGATCGGTGCGTGTGGCGAGCGCCAGCGACAGCTTTTCACGGCTCGTATCGAGCTTGGCGATGCGCTTGCGGATGGCGGTCTTCTCTGCGCCCGAGGCGGCGTCCGCGTCGGCCTCGAGCAGGCCGGCGGCGACCTCATAGGCCGCGATACACCGCGCCTGGGCATGGAAGTCGGGTTTGGACTGGGCGGCCGAAGCCGCCAGCAGCGCAACCACAAGGCCGGTAACGGCCGCACGCATAGTCTTCTCCTCGGAGCCAAGCGCCCCCTGACGGGATATCGTATGCCGCCATCAAAGCTGCAATACGACATCCCGCCTGACGCGGGGATGAACGAACTCGCCTATCGCTTGAGGCTGGCCGCGAGGAACTTGCGGATCGCCGGACCGTAGGGCGGGCGCATCTGCAGCAGGGGGCCGATGTCCTTCTTCAGCTGGGTGTAGATCGCCTTCTTGTGGCTGAACTCGAGGAAGCCGTCGTGGCCGTGGTAGCTGCCCATGCCGGACGGACCGACGCCGCCGAACGGCAGCTCTTCCTGGGCTACGTGCATGACCACGTCGTTGATCGTCACGCCGCCGCTGGTGGTGTGGTTCAGGACGTGGGCCTTTTCGGCCTCGTCCGTGCCGAACCAGTAGAGGCCCAGCGGGCGGTCGTGGGCGTTGACGTAATCCACCGCTTCGCCGGCCGTCTTGTAGGTCTTCACCGCCAGCACCGGGCCGAAGATCTCGTCCTGCATCACCGTCATGTCGTCGGTGGCGTTCAGGATCAGGGTCGGCGGGATCTTGCGGTGCTCCTGCTGGCTGAAGTCCTCGTTCGCAGGATTGATCTCGCGGATGTCGGCGCCCTTGGCGCGCGCGTCGTCGATGTAGCCCTTGATCCGGTCATAGTGCCGCTGGGCGACCACGGCGGTGTAGTCGGGATTGTCCCTCAGCGTCGGGAACATGCGGGTGACCGCGCCCGTGGCCTCGGTGACGAACTCCTCCAGCCGGTTCTCGGGGGCCATGACGTAGTCTGGCGCGAGGCAGATCTGGCCGGCATTGAGCGTCTTGCCATTCATGATCCGGGCGGCGGCGGTGGCCATGTCCGCACTCTGGGAAATGATCACCGGGCTCTTGCCGCCCAGTTCCAGCGTCAGCGGCACCAGGTTTTCAGCCGCTGCACGCATGACATGGCGGGCGACCGAGGTCGCGCCGGTAAAGATCATGTGGTCGAACGGCAGGCCCGCGAAGGCCTGACCGACTTCCGGTCCGCCCGTGATGACCGCGATTTCTTCCTCACCAAAGGCCTTGGCGAACATGGTCTTCATCAGCTCGGAGGTCACCGGCGTGAACTCCGACGGCTTGATCATCGCCCGGTTGCCGGCGGCCAGGATGCCGGCCAGGGGCGCGAAGGTCAGATTGACCGGGAAGTTCCACGGGCTGATCACCCCGACGACGCCCTTCGGCTGGAACTGGATCTCCGC
The DNA here is from genome assembly GCA_046598505.1 of Caulobacter sp. Lineage (GTDB taxonomy): Bacteria > Pseudomonadota > Alphaproteobacteria > Caulobacterales > Caulobacteraceae > Caulobacter. Next base: position 5,489 of record JBKJII010000409.1, read on the forward strand.
CTTGGCGCCGAACAGGCCAAGGATCGCCGGCGTGGTCTTGCGCTTCTGGGTCTTCATCCACTTGCGCAGGTTTTCCTTTGCGAACTTCAGCGGCCCGATCGAGCCGGAGATGTCGGTCAGCAGCGACGCCTCCCGCGAGCGATTGCCGAAGTCGGTGTTCAGCGCGTCCTGGATCTCGGTCGCGTGATCGATCAGCAGGCCAATGCAGCGGTCCAGCCATTCGACGCGCTTTTCCGCAGACGGCGCGCCGTCGCGAATGTGGGCCGCCTTCTGACGATCGAGAATCGCGAGCATGGCGGCCTTTTGGCCTTCGGCGCCGAGATTGGCGGGTGCGTTCATGGGGGTCCCTCCGGACGGCCGGGCGGGGCCCGGTTCAAGTGATCGGCGATAAGAATGGACGGAGCGACGCCGCGCCGCAAGCGACCGACGTTATCGCTTTAACCGGTCATTGGGACCTTTGGGCCTACCGTCACCCATCTACAGCCCGGGCCCTTCAGAAGACGGCCTGCGCCAAGGGGGAATGTTTGAATGTCCGGCGAAGTTGAAACCATCCTGCGCGGCCCTGGGGCCTACAAGGTTGCGCGCGAAGCCCTGGTCCTGATGGAACGCCATCATGTCTGGCCGACGCCGCTGAATTTCGAACTGTGGGCCCACTTTGTCGCCGATCCCGACGGCGCACTGGCCGTTGAGCTGGGTCGGCTGATCTTGCTGGGCGAGCCGCTGACGGAAAGCGTCAGCGAGGACCTGGCCGCTGCCTTCCTGGCCAAGGCTCGTCTGAACGAACAGATTCGCGACGCCGGGGATCAGCTGTCCAGGGAACTGGACTCGGTCTCCAAGGCAATCCAGTCGGCCCAGAAGTCCAACGAGGTCTACGGCCAGACGCTGGCCGGCGCCAGCAAAGGCCTGACCGACGCCGCCGACGTGGGCCAGGTCAAGGCCATGGTCGACTCCCTGTCCACGGCGACCCGCCGCGTGCAGAAAGAAAACAAATCCCTCGAAAAGCGCCTCGCCGAATCGACGAGCGAGGTCCAGCGCCTGCGCGAGCACCTGGAACAGGTCCGCCGCGACGCCACCACCGATGGCCTGACCAACCTGGCCAACCGCCGGGCCTTTGACGACGAACTGGCCCGGGCCTGCGCCGATTCAGACGAAAGCGGTCAACCCCTCACCCTGGCGGTGCTGGATATCGACCACTTCAAGAGCTTCAATGATACTTGGGGCCACCAGACCGGCGACCAGGTCATCCGCTACGTCGCCAGCGTCATCGGCCGCCTGGGCGCCACGCCGCGCTTCTCGGCCCGCTACGGCGGTGAGGAATTCGCGATGATCTTCCCCGGCGAGGACGCCGGTCTGGTCGAGGCCTGCCTGCAGGAAATCCGCGAGGAAGTCGCGTCCCGCATGCTGAAGCGCCGCTCGACCAACGAGGACCTGGGCACGGTGACCATCTCCGCCGGCCTGGCGACCCGGCGCGAAGGAGAAACCGGCAACTGCGTCATGGAACGCGCCGACGAGGCCCTCTATGCCTCCAAGCGCACCGGCCGCAACCGCGTGACCAACGGCGAAAAGCTGGCCACGGCCGCCTAGGCAAAGCCACTTCGCATTTCACCCTGAAATTCCTCCCCCACGGGGGAGGTGGCTCGGCGCAGCCGGGACGGAAGGGGGGGGCCGCCTGCCCCTCTCTGTCAGCCCTCCGGGCTGACAGCTCCCTCTGGGGGAGCGACTTGCCTTCCTCCCTGATCTCGTGAGAGACCTGCGGGTCTTCGAGGGAGCTCCAGCTCATGTGTGAACGCATCCGCTAACGACCTGGCCACAGCCAGCTCGCCAGCCCCGCGCCGCCCGGCGCCAGCTCGCCGGGCGCGCCTGCGTTCAACCTCGCGCTCCCGGTTTTCCATGTCTCTGACCTCCACCGACGCGATCCGTCGCGTGAATATCCACTACGCCCTGCAGGCTTTCGCTCAGGGCGCGGGCGGCATCTTCGTGCTCG
>JBKJII010000108.1:0-1626 GCA_046598505.1 Caulobacter sp.
TTGAATTCCTCGGCCAGGCCGCGCAGCTCCTTGCCGCCGACCCCGTCAAGCACCTTGCCGATGAAGCTGACGCCGCCGATGTCCTCGGCCGCGACGGGGCCGGAGCCGCCGCCGCCCATGGCCAGGGCCTTCTTCGCCTCGGCCAGATCCTTCTCGGCCTTGCGGCGCTGGGCGTCGAGGGCGTCGACGCGCTGGCCAACCTCCAGCACCGGGACCTTGAAGCGGTCGGCCAGATCGCGGGCGACATTGGCCTGGTCCTGCAGCCAGCGGCGCGCGGCCAGGCCCGTCAGGCCCTCGATACGGCGCACGCCGGCCGCGATGCCCTGTTCGGCGATGATCTTGAACAGGCCGATGTCGCCGGTGCGGGCCACATGGGTGCCGCCGCACAGCTCGACCGAATAGGCGCCCTGCCCGGCCAGGCTGTTGCCCAGCGTCAGGACCCGGACCTCGTCGCCGTACTTCTCGCCGAACAGGGCCATGGCGCCGGCCTCGATGGCCTGCTGCGGAGCCATCATCTTCGTTTCGGCGGCGCGGTTCTGCAGGACGACGGCGTTCACCTCGTCCTCGATGCGCGCCAGCTCGTCGGCGGTCAGCGGGCCGCCGTGGCTGAAGTCGAAACGCAGGCGCTCGCCGTCAACCATCTGGCCCTTCTGGGTCACATGCTCGCCCAGCACGTTGCGCAGGGCCGCGTGCATCAGGTGAGCGGCCGAGTGGTTGGCGCGGGTGGTGGTGCGGTTGGCCGGATCCACTTGCAGTGTCACGGCCTGGCCGACCTTGAGCGCGCCAGAGACGATCTCCAGGTCATGCACATGCAGGTCGCCGGCATGCTTCTGGACGTCGGTCACCCTGGCCGATCCGCCGCCCCAGTCGATCAGGCCGATGTCGCCGGCCTGACCGCCGCTCTCGGCATAGAAGGGGGTGGCGTCGAACACGGCCTGAACCGTGTCGCCGGTCAGGCCCTCGGCGACTTCCGCACCGTCGCTCAGCAGAGCCACGACGGCGCCGGTTCCGTCGACACCGTCGTAACCGGTGAACGCGCTGGCGCCGACACGGTCACGGATGGCGAACCATTCGGCGGCGGCCGCTTTCTGGCCCGTGCCCTTCAGGCCCTCGGACTTGCTGCGCTGCTCGTCCATCGACCGGTCAAACGCGACGGTATCGACAGTCAGCTCCAGGGCGCGCACGGCGTCCTGGGTCAGATCGAGGGGAAAGCCGTAGGTATCATGCAGCTTGAAGGCCACGTCGCCGGACAGGACGCCGCCGGCGGTCAGGCCAGCCGTGGCTTCATCGAGCAGGATCATGCCGCGGCCGAGGGTGCGGCGGAACCGCTCCTCCTCCTGGCGCAGGGTCTCGACGATGGCCGGCTGGGCGCGACGCAGCTCGGGATAGGCGACGCCCATCTGGTCGACCAGGGTCGGGGCCAGGCGGTGCATCAACGGCTCTTCGGACCCCAACAAGTGAGCGTGGCGCATGGCCCGGCGCATGATCCGGCGCAGGACGTAGCCGCGGCCTTCGTTGGACGGGGTGATGCCGTCGGCGATCAGGAAGGACGAGGTGCGCAGGTGGTCGGCGATGACCCGGTGCGACGGCGCCCGGTCGCCCTGCGCCTTGACGCCCGTGGCGGCT
>JBKJII010000126.1:0-1422 GCA_046598505.1 Caulobacter sp.
GAACGTCGCGCGCTACGCCATGCTGGCGGCGGCGCCCGCCTTCGCGATTGTCCTGGTCGGAACGGCCCTGGCCGGCGCGGCCGGCAACCTGATGCAGACCGGCTTCCTGTTCAGCCCCAGCAAGCTGACCCCCAGTTTCGACAAGGTCTCGCCGATGGCGGGGTTCAAGCGGCTGTTCGGCATCGACGGCCTGATGCAGTTCGTCCGCTCGCTGGCCAAGGTCATCGCCACCGGCGTGGCGGCCTGGCTGGTGCTGAAGCCGCGCGCGCACGAGCTTGCCACCCTCTCGGCCCTGGATCCCTCGGCGATCCTGCCCTTCGGCATGGGCCTCGCCCGCGACGTCGCCTTCGCCATCCTGGCGCTGATGGCGGCCATCGGCGCCCTCGACTGGTTCTGGCAACGCCAGCGCTTCACCCAGCGCATGCGCATGACCCGCGAGGAGGTGAAGGAGGATTTCAAGCAGTCCGAGGGCGATCCGCACATCAAGGCGCGCCTGCGCCAGATCCGCCAGGAACGCTCGCGGCGCCGGATGATCCAGGCCGTACCCGACGCCACGGTCGTGATCATGAACCCGACGCACTACGCCGTGGCCCTGCTCTACGAGCCCGGTGAGAACGCCGCCCCGGAATGCGTGGCCAAGGGCGTCGACGACCTCGCCCTACGCATCCGCGCCATCGCCGAGGAGAACGGCGTGCCGGTGGTGGAAGACGCGCCGCTCGCCCGCGCGCTCTTCGCCGCCGTCGAGGTGGACGAGGTGATTCCGCACGCCCACTACGAGGCCGTCGCCAAGGTGATCGGCTTCGTGATGAACGCCGCCCGGTCGTCCCCGCGCGCAAGACAACTTTGAGGGGTTATGCCGTGAGTGATTCGCAGCGCATAAAGCTGGAAGGAGCTGAAGGAGCTCAAGGCTTTAGCATGCCGGGATCCAAATCGACCGCCGAGGGTCGAGGCCACTATCCGGTATTCATCGCCGCGGGCGGGTTCCTGTTCGTCTCGGTGGTGCTGGCGTTTGCGCAGGTGTTCCGCCCGCAGACGGTGACGATCGGCAGCGTCCTGTTCCTGGTCGGGTTCGGCCTGGTCGCGCTGCTGGGCTTCCTTGGCCTTCGCAATTCCGCCGTCGAGACCGATGACAGCGTGGCCGACCTCGACACCTTGATCGAAGCCCTCGACGAGGGCGCGGCGGTGGCCGCCGCCGACGGGCGCATCCTTGCCGCCAACGGAGCCTGGTTGAAAGTCGCCGGATCGGCCCGTCGCCTGCCGCGTTCGGCCGGCGGCGCCGGCAGCCTCTTCGCCGCCATGACCGAGGCGCGCCGTTCCGGCGGAGCCGAGGCGAGCCTGCGCCTTGCTGACCGCGACCACATCGCCCGCCTCTCGCGCCTGGAGCCTGACCGTTACCTCGTCCGACTGGCCGCCCCCTCTGCG
>JBKJII010000218.1:0-4245 GCA_046598505.1 Caulobacter sp.
GGATCATCCCGGCGTTCCTGCTCGGCGCGGCGCTCTACCAGCTCGGAAGGACCGTTTCCCTGCCCCGCGGACTCGCCCTGGGCGGGGCAGCTGCGGCGACAGGCTGGATCGTCATCGCCGCCTCGCTCGGCCTCAGCGACGCCGCCATCTGGCCTGCATTCGGCCTGCTGATCTTCTCGCTCGCGGAAGCCTCCAAAACCAGCGCGCGCGGGATCATGAGCGCCGCCTGGCTGGTCTACCTCGGCGAGGTCTCCTACTCGGTCTACATGACCCATCTACCGGTCGATATCGCCTACTTCCACGCCCTCGACCGGCTGGCGCCCGACATTACCGGCGCGGCGGCATGGATCGCCTGGGTCGGGGTGTTCGTCGCGACCCTGCTGGCCGCCATGGCGACCTATCATCTGGTCGAACGCCCGGCACGGAACTGGATGCGCGCACACGACCCTTTCATGCGCAAACCGCTGCCAGAACCGCCGCACGAGCCGGTGATCTGATGGTCCCGAACACGGTCGAATGCTAACGACGCGTCAGACTGAACAGGCCGCCGGAGGGTGGTCATCATCGCCTTTGTGAGCGCGTGCGTGAGCCAGCATCCTGTCGCGCGTCCTTTCTGAACGAGTGAGCCATGCTTCGTTGGTCGATACAGCTGCACAAGTGGATCGCCCTGATCGTCGGCATCCAGGTGCTTTTCTGGGTCGCCGGGGGTGTCGTGATGACGGCCATTCCCATCGAGCGGGTGCGCAGCGAGCATCATGTGGCGGACGCAAAGCCCTCGCCGCTCGCCGTCGATGCGGCGATGCCTGTCGCGGAGGTCGCCCGGCGGTCGGGCCTTCGGCCGGTCGAGGCCCAGCTGAAATCGACCCCCCGCGGGCCCGTGTGGTCGCTGAAACCCGCCAGCGGCGATCCGGTCGTCCTGTCGGCGACCACCGGAAAGCCTATGGAGGCGATGTCGGCGGCGGACGTCCAGGCCCTGGCCCAGCAGGCCTACAAGGGCGATGGCAAGACTGTTTCGGCGACCCTGCTGGCCAAGGCCCCGCAGGAGACCGGCAAGACCGGCCCGCTATGGCGCGTGGATTTCGACGACGCCGAAGGGACCAGCTTCTACCTGTCGCCCCAGACCGGCGAGGTCGTCAGCCGTCGCTCGAACGTCTGGCGCTTCTACGATTTCTTCTGGCGCCTCCACATCATGGACCTGGAGAAGGGCGAGAACTTCAATCACCCCCTGATCATCGCGGCCGGCGTTCTCACGCTCAGCATCGTCGTGACCGGGTTCATCCTGTTGTGGATCAGGCTGGCGCGCGATCTGAAGATGGCGCGCATGGCGCGCGCGAGCCGATGATCCTCGCGCTCAATGTCGGTTCCGCGAGCCTCAAGTTCGCCCTCCACGCCGACGATGAGGCGCTCACCCGAATTCTCGCCGCGGCGATCACCATGGACGCTGGCGAAACACGCCTGTCGATAGACCCGGGGAGGGGCAAGCCGGCTATCAGGACAAGCGTGGAAGGCGACGCCACCGAGCCCGGCCAGATTCTGCCCCAGGTCTTCGATCAACTTCGGCGGCTTGGATTCACTGCTGCCATCGCGGCGGTGGGACATCGCATTGTCCATGGTGGAACGGCGTTTTGTTGCCCCCACCCGCCTGGACCAGCAGACACTCGCGCGCCTACCCCCGCGTTGCGGATGATGTTGAGGCCTTCGGCGGCGGCCCGGCCGGATCACCTGACGGGCGCGCGGGTCAGGTAGCCCCTGAAGGGCTATACGGCCGGGAGGGGCGACCCCCTCATGATCGGGACCGTCGTTCGCGGAAAGCGGTGTCGAGGCCGGCCGTGAGTCAGTCCCGTGCTGGGTGATCAGATTCGAGCTGCCAATTTCAGCCGACCTGTGGCGGCGCCGGACACCGTCCGGCCGAGCAGATCTGGCAGGCCCGCCGCAACCCTCATAGCTGCGCCGCGTTCGTCAAACAGAGGCGGCGGTGATTAATCAACGGTGTCGCCACCCCGGCGAGTAGCAGTCGCCATACGTTCGTCGAGCCAGCGGAGAAGGGAACGGCAATGCGGATCGGCATGATCGGTGTTGGAAGGATGGGCGGAAACATGGTGCTGCGTCTTATGGCGGCGGGCCATGACTGTGTCGTCTACGCAAGACGCCGCGAAGCCCTGGAGCCGCTGGTAGCAAAAGGGGCGACCGGGTCCGACAGCATTGCCGACTTCATCGACAAGCTCGCCAGGCCTCGCACCATCTGGCTGATGGTTCCGGCGGCGGTCGTTGACAACGTCCTGGCGTCCTTTGTGGATCTTCTTGAGCCGGGTGACATCGTCGTCGACGGCGGCAATTCCTACTATCACGACGACATCCGCCGCGCAGCTGAGCTCAAGGCCAGGGGCCTCCACTATCTGGACGTGGGCGTCAGCGGCGGCGTGTGGGGGCTCGAGCGAGGCTATTGCCAAATGATCGGCGGCGACGCTGAAGCTGTCAGCCGTCTCGACCCCATCTTCATCGCCTTGTCGCCGGGCGTGGCCACAGCGCCGCGCACGGTGGGAGCATTGGGCGAGGTCTCCGCCGCCGAGAACGGCTACCTGCACTGCGGCCCCAGCGGCGCGGGTCACTTCGTCAAGATGGTACACAATGGGATCGAGTACGGGATGATGCAGGCCTACGCCGAAGGCCTCAACATCATCCGCAACGCAGGGGTAGGCGCGCGCGAGTCGGAGGTGGACGCCGAGACAGCTCCGCTCCGCCATCCTGAACTCTACAAATACGACATCAATCTCGCCGAGGTGGCGGAAGTCTGGCGGCGCGGTAGCGTGATCACCTCCTGGCTTTTGGACCTCGCCGCCAGCGCGCTTCGTAAAAGCCCGCGGCTGGAAGACTTCGAAGGCCGCGTCTCGGATTCCGGCGAGGGCCGGTGGATGCTGCAAGCGGCCATCGACGAAGGCGTGCCGGCACCGGTGATCAGCGCCGCTCTCTTCGCCCGCTTCAGTTCGCGCGACGGCGACGCCTTTGCCCACAGACTTCTTTCCGCGCTGCGCTCCGAGTTCGGCGGTCACGATGAGAAGCCGGCTCCGGAGGCGGGAGCGTGAGCGGAACGTAGCGCCGGGGCGTCGCCGACTGCCCCGGCAGAACCTATTCGTGACCGTATGATCGCTCCCTGTCATCCGGCAAGGAGCTCGCCAGCGGTGATCCTGGAGATACCAATGGCCGACCCGATGTCGCCCGACCTGTTGGACCAAATGCACGCCTACTGGCGGGCGGCCAACTACCTGTCCGTGGGACAGATCTACCTGCAGGCCAATCCCCTGCTGGAGACGCCCCTCAAGCTCGAGCACATCAAGCCCCGCTTGCTCGGTCATTGGGGCACCACGCCGGGCCTGAACCTGCTCTATGTGCACCTCAACCGGCTGATCAAAGAGAACGACCTGAATATGATTTACGTCATCGGTCCGGGCCATGGCGGCCCGGGCGTGGTGGCGCAGACCTATCTGGAGGGGTCGTATACGGAACGCTATCCGGCGGTTGAGCGAAGTCGTATCGGCCTGGAGCGCCTCTTTCGGCAATTTTCCTGGCCTTACGGCATTTCCAGCCACGTATCACCGGAAACGCCCGGCTCCATCCATGAGGGTGGGGAACTGGGCTACTCGCTGCTTCACGCCTACGGCGCTGCCTTCGACAATCCGGATCTCATCGTCAGCTGCATCATCGGCGATGGCGAGGCGGAAACGGGCGCGCTTGCCGCCAGCTGGCATTCGAACAAGTTCCTCAACCCCCGGCGGGACGGCGCCGTCCTTCCCATCCTTCACCTCAATGGCTTCAAGATCGCCAACCCGACGATCTTGGCGCGCATCGAGCGGAGCGAGCTAACTGCGCTGTTACGCGGGTACGGCTACGAGCCGCATTTCGTGGAAGGAGATGACCCGGCGCTCGTCCACCAGATTTTGGCCGGGACCCTCGACAAGGTCCTGGCGCGGATTCGTCGGATCCAGAAGAGCGCACGTGCCGGATCAGCGACCAGGACCCTGAAGCGTCCCCGCTGGCCGATGGTCGTGCTGTGCACGCCGAAGGGCTGGACCGGGCCCAAGTTCGTCGACGGCTTGCCGGTAGAAGGCACCTGGCGCGCCCATCAGGTGCCCATCGCCAATCTCGAGAATCCGGAACACCTCGCCCAGCTTGAGACCTGGATGAAGAGCTATCGGCCGCACGAACTTTTCGACGAGCAGGGCAGGTTCCGTGAAGCGCTCGCCACAC
>JBKJII010000261.1:0-2239 GCA_046598505.1 Caulobacter sp.
GGCTTTGATCCGGCGAGGATCAAAAGTCACCAGGTCCGCTTCTCAAGCCCGCTGTTCCCCGGCGAAACGATCACCGTCGACCTGTGGAAGGACGGCGACATCGTCTCGTTCGAGGCCCGTGTGAAGTCGCGCGGGGTCACGGTGGTGAAGAACGGCAAGTCCGTGCTGGGATAACGGTTCCAACTGCAAAACACCGTCCGTCATCCTGGGCCTTGTGCCCAGGACCCCTCTCGACGCGATCCAGGCTTTCCTTCTGGACTGCCGACTGTGCGGCTGAACGAGGGGTCCTCGCCACAAGGGCGAGGATGACGAGATCAGGTATTAGCCGGAACCACTTCCGGCTCGGCCCGCATCGCCGCCGGCACGACCAGCGACGCGATGATGGCCAGCGCGAAGGCCGCCACCAGCGTGACCACGATGGCCGCGCCCGTCGGCAGATCGAGCACTGACGACAGGACCAGTCCGGCCACATAGCCGACCAACCCCACCGCATAGCCGACGCCCAGCCGCAGCTTGGCGGTGAACCGGCGCGAGGCCAGGGCCGGCACGATCAGGCTGGCGAACACCAGATAGACCCCGACCAGCTGCACCGATTGGGTCACGACCAGCGCGAACAGCACATAGAAGCCGATCTGACCCAGCCGGTGACGCAGGAAGAACCAGATGCCAAGGGCCGCTGCGTAGAAGATAGCGATCGGGATCAGCGCAGGGATCTGCACCCAGAGGATCTGGCCGACCAGCAGGTCTTTCAGATGCTCGCCGCCGTGCGGGTTGTTGGCCAGCAGCAGCAACTCGACACAGGCGGCAAGGACGAACAGCACGCCGATCAGCGCCTCCTGCACCTGCGGCCACTTCCTCTCGGTCCAGGTCAGCACCAGCGCGCCGACCAGGGCCGCGATACAGGCGGCGGCCTGCACATGCCAGCCGGCCGGTTCGGCGCCCATGGCGCTGGCCACAGTGACGCCCAGACCGGCGACCTGCGCGATGGCCAGGTCAATGAACACGATGCCGCGGTTCAGGACCTGCTGGCCCATCGGCACGTGGGTGGAGAGCACCAGCAGGCCGCCCACCAGGGCCGGCAGCAGGATGGAGAGTTCGATCGCGCCGATGTTCACTTGTTCAGAGCCCCAAGCAGACGGGTGAGGGTGTCGTCATAGAGGGAGTAGAGGTCCCTGGCCCCCGGGGTGCCGCCGATGGTGTAGGGCAGCACGACCGCCGGAATGCCCGCGCGCTGCGAGACGAAGTCCGACGAGCGGCCGTCCTCGTAGGCCGAGCGGATAACCATCTTCACCGGCGTCTTCTGCAGCACGCCGAGCACCTGGGCGAGATAGCCGCTCGAGGCCGGCACGCCCGGCTTGGGCTCCAGCGCCACGACGCGTTTCACGCCCAGCCAGCTTTCCAGATAGATCCAGGTCTTGTGTTGTACGGCGATCGGCTGGCCCCGCAGTGGCGCGGCGCGGGCCTGCCAGCGGACCAGGGCGGCCTGCCACTTCACGGCGAAGGCGGCGTAGCGGGCCTGGTAGTAGGCGGCATTGGCCGGGTCGATCTGGGCGAAGCGGTCGGCCATCGCCTTGCCGACGGGCAGCATGACGCGCGGGTCAGCCTGGATGTGCGGATTGCCGCCGGCGTGAATGTCGCCCTCGGCCCGGTCGAGCCGCGTCGGACGCTCCAGCAGGGTCACGTAGCGCGTCGCCTCGAACGAACCCGGCGCGCCCGGCATGATCTTGCGGTTGGCCGCCTGGGTCAGGATCTGCGGCAGCCAGCCGATCTCCAGCTCCGAGCCGGTGCAGACGGCGATGTCGGCCGAACGGGCCTTGGCGATCAGGCTGGGGCGGGCCTGGATCTGGTGCGGGTCCTGCAGCGCCGTGGTCGCCGTGTAGGTGGTCACCTTGGCGCCGCCGATCTCGGTGGCCAGCGCGGCCCATTCGGGTTCGCAGGCGAACACGCCCATCGCCCAGGTGGGCGAGCTGACGCCCAGGGCGAGCAGCACCGCGAGAACAAGGGATCTGATCATGGGGAGGGTCCTTAGTACCGGTGGGCGCCGTGGGGGCCGTAGACGATCGTGTATTGCAGGAAGAGCTCGTCGCGCGGCTGCTGGTCGCTTTCGTCGCGCGAGTACTGCAGCCGGAACCGGCCGAATTCGCTGGAGTCGTACTCGACCAGCGCGGTGGCGCTCCAGGCGCTGACCCCGAACCCGTCGAGCGTCGTGCCGACCAGCAGCGGGTCGGTCTTGCCGGCG
>JBKJII010000358.1:0-6582 GCA_046598505.1 Caulobacter sp.
GATGAGCGGCGCGGCGGTCCAGCCGAACGTCCGCATGAGGATCACGCTGCCGAGCATGACAACGGCGACCAGCATGGCCAGCCCCATGGCCACCCAGCGGGTGCGGCCCTGGCGATAGCCGTTGATCCACATCCCCGTGCGCCGCTTGTAGGCCGTGACCAGGCCCCAGAGGCCGAGGCCGAAGAGGACATAGTAGGGGTACAGGATCACGAACGGCTGTCCCTGCACGGCGACGAGGCCGCCGATCAGCAGGCCCAGGGCCGGGTGGTACCAGACCGGCGCGACAGCGCGGCGGGCCAGTTCACTGCGGGCCGTATCAAGCTCGGCGAGCATGCGCGCGGCATCGGCGGAATCGGGACGGGTCATCGGGGGCTCTTCAGTTTCCATATTGGAAAGTTAACCGTCACTTTCCACATCGTCAAGTGACAACTTTCCGCCCCGGCAAGTGAAGGCGGATAGAGACTCGCCTTCGCCGGCCCGGCGCTTTATCTCCGCCCTCATGCTGATGGTCATCTCGCCCGCCAAGGCCATGAATTTCACGGCCCCCGACCGGGGGCTGCCGCTGACCACGCCCGTGCTCAAGGACGACATCGCCGAACTCGACGCCGTCACCCGCAAGCTGCGGCCGCGCGATCTGCGCCGGTTGATGGACATTTCAGAGAAACTCGCCGACCTCAACCACTCGCGGTTCCAGGCCTTCGACCCGTCCGTCGAGGACGGTCTGCAGGCAGCGGTCGCCTTCAACGGCGACGTCTATCGGGGGCTGGAGGCGCGGACACTCGACGCGAAGAGCTTCGCCTGGGCGCAGACGCATCTGCGCATCCTGTCCGGTCTCTACGGCCTGCTACGGCCCGCCGACGCCATCCAGCCCTACCGGCTGGAGATGGGCGCGCAGCTCAAGACCAGGCGCGGAAAGAGCCTCTACCAGTTCTGGGGTGACCGGATTTCGCGCGAGCTCAACGAGGCCGCCGAGGGCCATAAGGATCGCACGCTGGTGAACCTCGCCAGCCAGGAATACTTCGGCGCCATTGATCCGAAAGCCCTGACCCTGCCCGTCGTCACCTGCCGGTTCTTCGAGGATCGCGGCGAGGTCACCAAGCAGATCAGCTTCATGGCCAAGAAGGCGCGAGGCCTGATGGCCCGCTTCGTCATCGACGGCCGCATCGACCGGGTCGCCGGCCTCAAGGACTTCGACCGCGAGGGGTACACCTTCCAGGCCAGCCTCTCCACGGACACGGACTGGGTCTTCCTGCGCAAGTCAGGCTGATTTGGCCTCGCCCTCGCATTCGCGAAGGTCTATGCTGCACCGCAACAATAACAAGGCGGGAGCTAACGCCATGACCTCCGATTTGCGGGGACAAGTCGCCATCGTCACCGGATCAACCAGCGGTATCGGCCACGGACTGGCCGATGCGCTCGGCGCGGCCGGTGTGAATCTGGTGATCAACGGACTGGGCGACGCGGCGGCCATCGAGGCGACGCGCGCCGATCTGGCCAAACGCCATGGTGTCGAGGTGCGCTACCACGCCGCCGACATGACCAGGCCCGACGAGATCGCCGACATGGTGACCTCGACCGTCGCCGACTTCGGCCGTCTGGACATCCTGATCAATAACGCCGGCGTCCAGCACGTCTCGCCGATCGAGGACTTTCCGCTCGACTGGTGGGACCGGATCATCGCCATCAACCTGTCGTCGGTGTTCCACGGCACGCGCGCGGCGATCCCGCCGATGAAGGCCGCCGGTCGCGGTCGGATCGTCAATATCGCCTCGGCGCACGCCCTGGTCGCCTCCCCGTTCAAGAGCGCCTACGTGGCGTCCAAGCACGGCGTGGCCGGCTTCACCAAGGCCGCAGCGCTCGAGCTCGCCACCAGCGGCGTAACCGTCAACGCCATCTGCCCGGGTTACGTGAAGACCCCGCTGGTCGAGGCCCAGATCGCTGATCAGGCGAAGGCGCGCGGCATCAGCGAGGAGGCGGTCATGCGTGACGTGATCCTCGCCGCCCAGCCGACCAAGTCGTTCGTTACCGTCGAGCAACTGGCCGGCATGCTGCTGTATCTGTGCTCCGACGCCGGAGCCTCGGTGAACGGCGCCATCCTGTCCATCGACGGCGGCTGGACGGCCGCGTGAAACCGGCGCTCCGCAAGCCGCGGCCCATCAGCCTCGCGCTGCAGGGTGGCGGCTCGCACGGGGCGTTCGAGTGGGGCGTCATCGACCGCCTGCTTGAGGAAGACAGCCTCGAGATCAAGGCGATCACCGCCGCCTCCGCCGGAGCCATGAACGCCGCCGCGCTGGCGACCGGCCTCGCGAAGGACGGCCGCGCGGGTGGCAAGGCCAGCCTCGCGGCCCTCTGGCGCGCCGCCAGCAACGCCGACAGCCGCAATGGCACTGTCTTCGGCGACTCCAGCGTCTGGACCTCGATGCTGCGGCCGGACTGGCTGAAGGACAACCCGGCCTGGCGCTGGGCCGAAAGCTTCGGCACGACCTTCAGCCCCTATGAGTTCAACCCGTTCAACCTGAACCCGCTCAAGGACGTGCTGGAGAAGGTCGTCGACTTCACGGCGGTGCGGGAGCGCTCGCCGATCCAGCTCTATGTCTCGGCCACGGGCGTGCGCACCGGTAAGGCGCGGATCTTCCGCAACGAGGAGCTGACGGTCAAACATCTGCTCGCCTCGGCCTGCCTGCCGACGCTGTTTCAGGCTGTGGAGATCGACGGGGAGCCCTACTGGGACGGCGGCTACCTGGCCAATCCGGCGCTCTGGCCCCTGCTCTACGCCGACACGCCGGACGACGTCCTCGTGGTCACTCTGAACCCGTTCGAGCGGGCCGAGTTGCCGACGAGTCCGGCCGAGATCATGGACCGGCTGAACGAGATCACCTTCAACGCCAGCCTGTCCGCCGAACTGCGGGCCATCGCTTTCGTGCGCAAACTGCTCGACGAGGGCTTGCTCAAGGAGAGCGCGCGGAGCCACTACCGGCACATGTATGTGCACGCGATCACCGCCGACGGCTATCTGGGCGACCTGTCGATGGCCTCCAAGTTCAGCACGGAGTGGTCGTTTCTGACCGACCTGCGTGATCGGGGGCGCAAGGCCGCCGACGCCTGGCTGACCGCGCATCTGACCCAGGTCGGGGTCGCCTCGACCGTCGATCTGAAGGCGGAGTTCCTGTGAGCGAAGCGCATCCCCGGCCGACCGCCGGCGTGGTCTGCTTTCGTGGGCGCGACGTGCTGCTGATCAAGCGCGGCAACCCGCCCCGGCAGGGCCAGTGGAGCCTGCCCGGCGGCCGTATCGAATGGGGCGAGACCAGCGAGGCCGCCGCCCTGCGCGAACTGACGGAAGAGACAGGCGTCACCGCCGAGCTGGCCGGTCTGATCGATGTCGTCGACGGCATCATGACCTCCCGCGAGACCGGCCAGGTCACCCGCCACTACATCATGGTCGACTACGCCGCCCGCTGGCTGTCGGGCGAGCCGGTGGCCGGTGATGACGCTGCCGACGCGCGGTTCTTTCCGCTGGAGGAAGCGCTGGCGATCATCGAATGGGACGTCACCCGCCGGGTGGTGCAGGAGGCCTTCGACCGTTTCGGCGCTTGACCGCCGCCGCGTCACCCGCCTTTTGTCCTTCAAACAGATGTTCACGGGGAGTGACGCACCATGGCCTACAAGCCCTTTGACCTGACCGGCAAGGTCGCGCTGGTCACCGGCGGCAACGGCGGCATCGGCCTGGGCATGGCCGAGGCGATGGCCCAGGCCGGCGCCGACATCGTCATCTGGGGCTCAAACCCCGAAAAGACCCAGGCCGCGGAGAGCAAGCTGCTGGCCCACGGCGTGCGGGTGAAGGCCCAGATCGTCGACTGCGCCGATGAAGCCCAGGTTGTCGCGGGCATGCAGGAAGCCGCCGTGGCCATGGGCCGGATCGACACGGTGATCGCCAACGCCGGCCGGGGCCGGGGCGCCGCCTCATTCGCCGAGATGACCACCGAGACCTGGAACTACAACATGGCCCTGAACCTCGACGGGGTGTTCTGGACCCTGCGCGAGGCGGCCAAACACATGGTCGACCGGGCCAAATCGGGCGATCCGGGCGGCTCGCTGATCGGCATCGCCTCGCTGGCCGCCATCGAGGGCGCCGCCCGCAACGAGGCCTATGCCGCCACCAAGGGCGCGGTCGTCTCGATGATGAAGTCGATCGCCGTCGAGCACGCCCGCTACGGCGTGCGGGCCAACTCGATCCTGCCCGGCTGGATCGCCACCGACATGACCGCCGGCGCGCAGGGCAATGACAAGTTCACCACCAACGTCATCAGCCGCGTGCCGATGCGCCGTTGGGGTACGCCCGAGGATTTCGGCGGCCTGGCCGTCTACCTGGCGTCCGACGCCTCCCGCTTCCACACCGGCGACAGCTTCCTGATCGACGGCGGCTACGCGATCTTCTGAGGATTACCCCGATGTCCCTCCGCACCCCCCTCTGCGACATGCTCGACATCGAGCATCCGATCCTCCTGGCCGGCATGGGCGGAGTCTCCTACGCCGAGCTGGCGGCGGCGGTCAGCAATGCCGGCGGTTATGGCGTGCTCGGCATGGCCGGCCGCAGCCCCGAGTTCATCCGCGACGAGATGCGCAAGGTCAGGTCCCTGACCGACCGGCCGTTCGGCGTCGATCTGCTGGCCGCCAGCCCGGAGAGCCTGACCGCCGCCGTCGAGATCATCATCGAGGAGGGGGCCAGCGCCTTTATCGCCGGCCTGGGCGTGCCGATGCCGATCATGGAGAAGCTCAAGAAGGCCGGGCTGAAGGTCATGGTCGTGTGTGGCGCTGTGAAACACGCGGTGAAGGCCGAGCAGGCCGGTTGCGACGCGGTCATCTGCCAGGGTGGCGAAGGCGGCGGGCATACGGGCCTGGTCGGCACCCTGCCGCTGGTCGCCCAGGCGGTGGAGGCGGTGAAGATCCCCGTCGCCGCGGCCGGCGGCCTCTATGACGGCCGCACCATCGCTGCGTCGCTGGCGCTCGGCGCCCAGGCTGTGTGGATGGGCACCCGCTTCATCGCCAGCAATGAAGCCCATGCCGGCGACCTCTATCGCCAGACCATCATCGAGGCCGAAGACGGCGATACGATCCGCACCCGGTGTTACAGCGGCAAGCCGATGCGCGTGCGCCAGAACCCCTACGTCGCCGACTGGGAAGGCCGTCCGCAGGATATCCAGGGCTTCCCGATCCAGGCCGGCATCAGCATGCGCAACAACGCCATGGGCGGCATCGGCGGCCAGATCGACGGCCTCGATCCCGACAAGTCCTGCTTCGCCATGGGCCAGAGCGCCGGGGGGATTCACGACGTCATGCCGGCCGGCGATATCGTGCGCCGCCTGATGGCCGAGACCCACGCCGCGATCGGCAAGCTGACGGCGCTGAACGCGGCCAGTCCGGCGACGGCGCGCGAGACGGCCGCCTGATGGCCGTCTACGGCATCGCGCAGATCACCATCGCCGACCGGGCGGCCTATGACCGCTACCAGGCCGGGTTCATGGAGGTGTTCGGCCGATTCAAGGGCCAGCTGCTGGCCGTCGACGAGACGCCCGCAGTGCTTGAGGGCGACTGGACAGCCACGCGGGTGGTGCTGATGCGCTTCCCCGACGAAGACGCCTTCCGCGACTGGTACGACTCCCCGGCCTACCAGGAGATCGCCCGCCACCGTCATGACGGCTCGACGGGCGTGGTGCTCCTGGCAAAGGGTTTGCCGGGTTAAACCTGCGGGACCGCCATGCCTCGCTGGACGGCGGGACGGGCGGCAATGGCGTCGAGCCAGCGGTGGATGCCGGTCATCTCGTCCCAGCCGGCGATCAGCGGCGTGGTCTTGAGCATCGGGGCCATCGCCGCGACCCAGGGATAACAGGCCATGTCGGCGATGGAGTAGTCGCCGGCGAGGTAGTCCGCCTCCTTCAGACGCTTGTCCATCACACCCAGCAGGCGGGTCGACTCGGCGGCGAAACGGTCGATGGTCGACTGAACCCGGTCCTGCGCGCGCAGGAAATAGCCGAGCTGGCCGAGCATCGGCCCCAGTCCGCTGATCTGCCAGGACAGCCATTCCAGCGCCTTCCAGCGGCCGGAACCGGACGCCGGCAGGAAGGCGTGGCCATAGGTCTCGGCCAGATAGATCAGGATCGCGCCGCTCTCAAACACCGACAGATCGCCGCCCTCGGCGTCGTGGTCGACGATGGCCGGGATCCGGTTGTTGGGCGAAATCGCGAGGAAGGCGGGCGCGAACTGCTCGTCCTTGCCGATGTTGATCGGCTTGACGGCGTAGGGAACACCCAACTCCTCAAGCAGGATGGAGATCTTGCGGCCGTTCGGCGTGGTCCAGGTGTAGAGATCGATCATTGGTGTATCCGTGTGCTGGTAGCGGCCCGCGTCCTAGGTAGGCGGTTGACCGGCGTTCCGTAAGTCCTCGAGCGGGGACATGCACGTCGGTGCGTGTCCCTTGCCTGACGGAGGGGACACGTACCGAAGGCGGTACATGTCCCCGCGCGGGGCACGGCTTCGCGGCCTCACGGGTGAGACCCTGTGAAGGTGGGGAGGGCGTGGAACGCG
>JBKJII010000264.1:0-14890 GCA_046598505.1 Caulobacter sp.
GAAAGCCTTGATTTGCCTCCCGAAATCGCGGCGTCCGCCAACCCCAAAAGTTCCACCGGCCGGCTCGACATTTTTACCCGCGTGATGGCCGACCACGGCCAGGAATTCGACAAGATCGCCGCCGGCTATTCCGGTCCGCTCTATCTGGAAGTCAGTCCCAGAACGTTCCCGATCGTGGCGCGCACCGGCTCGCGCCTGTCGCAGATCCGCTTCCGCATGGGCAAAGCGCTGCTCGACGAGGCCGCGCTGCATGCGCTGCACGAGAGCGAGACGCTGGTGGCATCCGCGGCGCCCAACATTTCGGGCGCCGGCATCGCGCTGTCGATCGATCTCGAAGGTGGCGCCGACGGTCTCGTCGGCTATCGCGGCAAACACCACACCGGCATCGTCGATGTCGACAAGCGCGCGGCGCAGGACGTGCTGGATTTCTGGGAGCCGATCCATCGGCGCGGCCCCTGCGAACTGATACTCGACCCGGACGAATTCTACATCCTGGCCAGCCGCGAGGCGGTGCATGTGCCGCCGCTTTTCGCCGCCGAAATGACGCCCTTCGATCCGCTGGTCGGCGAATTTCGCGTCCACTATGCCGGCTTCTTCGATCCCGGCTTCGGCACGGACGAGACCAACTCGCGCGGCTCCAAGGGCGTGCTCGAGGTGCGCAGCCACGAGACGCCGTTCCTGCTGGAGGACGGCCAGACCGTCGCCCGACTGGTCTACGAGCCCCTGACGGCCCGGCCGACCCGGCTCTACGGCGAGGACGGCTCGCACTACCTGCGCCAGGGCCTCAAGCTGTCGAAGCATTTCCGCCCGTGGAAATAGGCCTGCGCCGCATCCTGACCCGCGCGCTCGCCGGCCTCGCGCTGGCGCTGGCGACGGCGACCGCCGCCCTGGCCGCGCCGCCCCTGTGGGCGGTCAGGGACGCCGATTCGACGATCTACCTGTTCGGCACCATGCATGTGCTGACGCCGGAGGCCGAGTGGCGCACGGCGGCCTATGACAAGGCCCTGGCCGAGTCGGCGGACGTCTGGTTCGAGATGGACATGCACTTCGACCCGGCGGTCGCCGGCGCGCTGATGGGGGAGCTGGGCTACGACTTCGAGCGGCCGCTCAAGACCAAGATCAGCGGCAAGGCCATGCGGCGGCTGCGCAAGGCGTTCAAGGACCGGCCCGACCTGTTGCCGATGGTCGGCTACATGCAGCCCTGGGCGGCGGCCATGGTGGTGATGACCCTGCCGTCGCTGAAGGCCGGCCAGAAGGTTCAGTCGGGCGCCGACATGACCATCACCGACGCCAGCGCCAAGGCCGACAAGCGCCTGCGCTACTTCGAGACTGCCGAGCAACAGCTGCATTTCCTCGCGGACCTGCCGGAGGCGGTGCAGGTGGCGTTGCTCGAAGACACCCTGGAAGGCCTCAAGGGCAGCGAGACCGCCATGCTCGGCATGGAGGGCGCCTGGGTCGACGGCGACGTACAGACGTTCGGGCCGCAGCTGGTCAACGGCATGCGCGACGACTGGCCCGAGCTCTACGACGCCCTCGTCCGCCGCCGGAACGTCGCATGGGCCGATGCGCTGGCGAAGGAAATGGCAGGCAAGGGCGTGTCGATGGTCAACGTCGGCGCCCTGCATATGGTCGGCGACGACGGCCTCGTCGCCCTGATGACGGCCCGCGGCTACACCGTCGAACGGGTCCAGTAGGACAAGCCTACAAAACTTTTTGTATGGTCTGCTTGACATCTTTCGCATCGATGTGAGACAAGCACCCTTGTCAAAACGACAAGGAAAGAAGACATGGCCAATCCCAAATCAACCTCTGCCCGCCGGCCCCGTCTGGGACTGTTCATGGCCTCGCTGATCGGCGGGGGCATGATTGCGGGCGCGGCCATCGCCCTGCTCGAGAACATCGGCATCCGGCTCCCCGCGGAGGTGGCCGGCCTGGCCGCGATCGCGGCGGGCGCGGCGACCATGCTGTGGTCGCGAGGCTGGTGGGCCCGGGTGGATGAGGCGGTCCGCGAGGCGCACAAGACCGCCTGGTACTGGGGCGGATCGGTGGGCATGGTCATTGTCCTGGGTCTGGCGGCGTTCCTGATGTTCAACCCCTCGGGCGTTCCGCTCCACCGCTTTGCCGCGGTTCCCGGCGACGGCGGCCTCATCCTCACCGGTATTGCCGTCACCCTGGGCCTCCAGATGCTCGGCTATGGCCTGTTCTGGGCGGGCTGGTGGCTGAGCCGCAGCCGCTAACGCCACCTTCTCAAACAACACATCCCCAACGGAGGCCCTGATGGACCACGCCCGCACTGCAAGTCCCGCCACCCGACGCTATCTGGGTCGGTTCATTCCCCTGATGATCGTCTACGTCATCGTCATTCTCGGTGTCAGCCTGGCCTTCAGACACCTCCAGCCCGAGGGGCCTCTGGCCTGGGCGCTGGCCATCGCGCCGGCCCTTCCGATCCTCGGCGTCATTGCGGTGATGGGCCTCTATCTGCGGGAGGAGACCGACGAGTTCCAGCGCGCGGTGCTCATCGAGTCCATGCTCTGGGGCATCGGGCTGACCCTTTCCGGTTCCACGGTCTGGGGGCTCCTCGAGCTCTACGTCGATGCGCCGCGTGTGCCGGTGTTCTGGGCCTTCCCGGTGTTCTGTGGGGCCATGGGCCTGTCGCAATTCTTCGTGCGGGCGCGCTACCGGTGAAGAACCGCCTCAAGGTTCTGCGGGCCGAGCGCGACTGGAGTCAGGCGGACCTCGCCGACCGGCTCGATGTCTCCCGCCAGACCGTCAACGCGCTCGAGACCGGCAAATACGACCCAAGCCTGCCGCTCGCCTTCCGGATCGCCCGCCTGTTCGGCCAGCCCATCGAAGCGATCTTTGATGACGGCGACGTCTGATCCGCCAAGCCGTCTTCAAGGAAACCAACCATGTTCAAGATGCTGAAACGCCTGCCGGGCCTGCTGGCCCTCGTCCTGCCGCTGAGCCTGGCCTTCGCGGTCAACGCCGCCGAGCCGACCCGCTTCACCGTGGAGGTGCGCGGCAAGGGGCCTGACGTCATCCTGATCCCCGGCCTCGCCTCGTCCCGCGATGTCTGGGCCGCCACGGCGACGCAGCTGGAAGGTCGTTATCGCGTCCACCTGATCCAGGTCGCCGGGTTCGCCGGCGCCCCGGTGGCCGGCAACGCCGAGGGGCCGGTCGTCGCGCCCCTGGCGGACGAGATCGTCGCCTACATCGCCGGCCGACACCTCGACCATCCCGCGATCATCGGCCATTCGATGGGCGGCTTCACCGCCCTGCTGATCGCGAGTCGTCATCCGGAGTCGGTCGGACGGGTCATGGTCGTTGACGCCCTGCCGTTCTTCAGCGTCCTGATCAACCCGTCAGCTACGGTCGAGACGGTCACGCCCCAGGCGGCCCAGTTCCGCGACGCGGTGATCGCCCAGTCGCCGGAGGCCTTCGCCGTGGGCCAGCCACGGACCATGGCCACCCTGATCAAGACTCCGGATGCTCGTGTCGCACCGACGGCTTGGTCTCTGGCCAGCGATCGGGGGGTGATGGCCCGGGCGACCTATGACGTGATGACCACCGACCTTCGCGCCTCCCTGGCAGGCATCTCCATCCCGGTCACCGTGGTCTATGCCCGCGACCCGGACATGGGCTTTTTCTACGGCATCGTCGATCAGGTTTACGCCGGGAACTATGCCGGCCTGAAGGGCGTCCGGCTTCGCCCGGTAGACGGGGCCTTCCACTTCGTCATGCTCGACCAGGCCCAGGCCTTCGCCACCGAGGTCGAGGCCTTCCTGCACCAGCACTAGCCACGACTCGCCGGGGCCCGGCTGGCCGGATTGCCCACGTCTCTCTCCATCGCGCTGGATTGCAGTCCCGCGCTCCCATCCCATCTCTGAGATTCCTGAAAGGATTCCCCATGCTTGAGCGTCTGAAACGTTTTCTGGCCGCCTGCGCCGCCCTCGTGGCCGTGGTTCTGGCCGCCTCTCCCGCCGCTGCCGATCCGGCGCTCTGGGTGGTCAGGGACAAGGACTCGACCATCTATCTGCTCGGCACAGTTCACGTGCTGAAGCCAGAAACGGCCTGGCGCACGCCGGCCATCGACAGGGCCCTGACCGAGTCCGCAGAGCTGTGGGTCGAGGTCGATGCCGACGATCAGGCCGCGATGCAGTCGCTCATCGCCCGCTACGGAATCGACCCTGCTCACCCCCTGTCCGGCAAGCTGAACCCGGCCCAGCTTGCGCGCTTCAAAGGCGTGGTCACCCGGCTCGGCGCCGATCCGGCCTCGCTCGAGCCGCTGCGCCCCTGGACCGCCGGCCTGATGCTGAGCGTCGGTCCCCTGATGAAGGCCGGATACGACCCCAAGAGCGGCGTTGAAGAAAAGCTCAAGGCGGCCGCCCGTGACGCCGGCAAGCCGGTCCGGGCCCTGGAGACGATGGAGCAGCAGATCCGCTTCTTCGCCGACCTGCCGCCGGCGGTGGAACTCTCGTTCCTGCTGTCCACCCTCGACGAGAACGACAGCGCAGGGACCATGCTGGACGGCATGGTCTCGGCCTGGAGCGCCGGCGACGTCGATACGATCGGCAGCCTGATGACCGCCGAGATGCAGACCGACTATCCGGCGCTCTATGAGGCGCTTCTGGTCAATCGCAACAAGGACTGGGCTGACAAGATCGACACCCTGCTCAAAGGCAAGGGCGTGACGATGATCGCCGTCGGCGCTGCCCATCTGGCCGGGCCGGACAGTGTCCAGGCTCAGCTGGCCCGCAAAGGACTGACCGCAGAACGCTTGCCGGACTAGGCTCCCCAGCGGTCCGGCATGCCAAGGCGCGGTGGCTCAGGCCGCCGCGTCTTCCTTCTGGCGCAGATAGATCGACCGCTTCGGGGTGCTCATCACCCGGTTGAGCATCGGCTCGAAAGCCTCCAGCGGCATGGACTCATAGTTCGGATCGAACGCCGACTGGTCGTACAGGTGGCAGAACTGGGCCGTGTATTCGAAGTGCGGATGGCCGCGGAACTGCTCGCGCATGTCGCGGTCCAGGCCCAGGTGGTGGAAGAAATAGTAGCCCTGGAAGATGCCGTGCTGCTGGACCATGAAGTGGTTGGCCTCGGAGACGAACGGAAACACCATCGCCGCCCCGATGTCCGGGTGGTTGCGCGGGCACAGCACGTCGCCGATGTCGTGCAGCAGCGCGCAGACGACGTATTCCTCGTCGCGGCCGTCGCGGAACGCCCGGGTGGCCGTCTGCAGGCTGTGCTCCAGCCGGTCGACGACAAAGCCGCCGCAGTCGCCCTTGAGCAGGTTCAGATGGGTGATCACCCGGCCCGGCAGCTCGCGGCCATACTCGGCCGAGGCCGTGGCGATCTTCAACCAGTCTTCCTGGGTGCTCTCGACCATGGAGTGGAATCCGGCCCGATCTTCGGACCCGTGTGCGCCGTCAGCCATGACCTGATCTCCCAACACCTGTTTGAACCATGGTGCGGGAGGGGCGGCGAGGCGTCAACGGCGCAGGGACATTCCCCGCACGATGCCGGCCAAGGGTGGAAATGGTCGCGGACTTCGCCTAGAGAGGCCTCGTGCGGGCATGATGTAATGGTAGCCTGAAAGCTTCCCAAGCTTTACGCCCGGGTTCGATTCCCGGTGCCCGCTCCATTTCCCAAACTTCGTCGACGCGCGCCATGGGACGGTAGAGGACTGCCTTTCCTGTCCCGAGGGACACGAAGTCCGGTCCCCGCCAACCCTTACCCCATCGGGTACATGATCTCCTTGGTCACGGCGTCCACGGCCTTCATCACCTCGTCGGTCAGCGTCAGGTCCGACGCCGCCAGGATGTCGGCCAGCTGGTCTTCGTGGGTCACGCCGACGATGGTCGAGGCGACGAAGTCGTGCTGCTTGCTCCAGGCTGTGGCCAGGGTCACCGGGGCCATGCCGGCTTCGGCGGCGATGGCCATGAAGCGCTCGGTCGAGCTGAGCGTCTTGTCGTTGACGAACCGCCGGGCCATCACGGTGTGGCGGCCGCCGAGGTTCAGGTAGCTGGAGAACCGCGCCCCGTCCGGCCGGGCGTCGTTGTTGTACTTGCCCGACAGCACCCCGCCGCCGAGCGGCGAGTAGGGGATCAGGCTGATCTGTTCCTGCTGGCAGACCTGGGCCAGGGCGTCCTCGAACCGCCGGTTGTTCATCGAGAAGTTGTTCTGGATCGTCTCGTAGCGGGCCAGGCCCTCGCGCTCGGAGACCGCCAGGCTCTTCATCAGACCCCAGGCCGTTTCGTTGCTGCAGCCCAGGATCCGCACCTTGCCGGCTTCCACCAGGTCGTCGAGCGCGCGCATGACCTCCTCGTAGCGGATGCCGTGGTCGGGCCAGTGGGTCTGGTAGAGGTCGATATAGTCGGTCTGCAGGCGCGTCAGGCTGGCCTCGACGGCGCGGACGATGTTGTGGCGGTCGAGCGCGGTCATGCCGGCGCGCTGGGCGCCCTTGATCCAGCCGTGGCTCGGACCGCAGACCTTGGTGGCGATCAGCACCTCGTCGCGGCGTTTGGTCTTCATCCAGCGGCCGACGATCTCTTCGCTCAGGCCCGCCCAGTCCTCCTTCGGCGGCACGGGATAGTTTTCGGCGGTGTCGAAGAAGTTGATCCCGGCGTCGAGCGACTGGTCCAGCACCCGGAAGGCCATCTTCTCGTCGGCCTGGGACCCGAAGGTCATGGTGCCCATGCAGATTTTGGAGACATAAATGGCGCTGCGGCCGAGGCGATGGTGCTGCATGGGGTCGGGTCCGTCCGGAGAGCGTGGGTGTCCCCGTCTCCTAGTCGGCTCCCCCGCCGTAAGCCAACCCCCGAAAAACTGTCAGGCCCTGGCGTCCGACCCTCCATGCCAGGGAGCGGACGCGCCAGGAGTGGGCTACGGGTGGTGAGCGGTCAGTGGCGACGGGCCGAACATCGGACATTGATGTAGCCGCCAGCGCGCTGACCCCGCCTCTTTCAAAGGTCCTGACGACGCAAAGTCGAAGCTGAAACTCGTCAGCCCGCCCGTTTCCAGGTCTGCGTCTGGCACAGTGGCGCGACGACGCAGCCCTTGAGCTTGAGCGTGCCCGGATCGACCAGGTCGATCGTGCCCTGATAGGTGCCGCCGTCCTGCGGCCGGTAGATGGCGCCGCCGGTCCAACGAGCCGGGCCGCCGTTGAAGCCGGTCATGATCACCAGACCTTTGAGCGGCCGGTTTCGAAGGGCGGGGTCCTTGTTGGCGTCATCCTTCAGGCCCGGGTTGGCCCTGAGCTTGTCGGAGGTAAGGATCTTGCCGCAGAGCCTGCCACCGCAGGACCAGACCTCGATCTGGCCGTGGTCGTCCGATGTCAGCCAGACACCGACGGGCGAGCCGCCGCCGGCGGCGACGGACGATGAGGCCGCACCGCCCGTCAGCAACAGCGCGGCGGAGAGGGCGAGCATGGGGCGGGGCAGAGGCATGGTCGTTCTCCGGTCAGGGGGATGCAGGGCTTATACCCATAAACGGGATTGCCAAATCGGTGGATTGAACCTTTGCGTCCGCTCAGGGTCGAAGTCGGGCCTTGCCTTCTTCCCTCGGTGCGGACGGTCGTGACGGTTCCGAAGGCGGTCGGGCCTGAACGGCCGCCCGGCCTGCAGTGGTCCTTCATTGTATCGGAAGGGGCGCGCCGCTACGGCGCGCGCGTCACCAGCACGGCGACTTCGTTGCGGCGCTGCGAGGGCAACCGCCAGGGCGGGTCGTAGAACCATGCGACCGGCTCGCCGGTCGCGCGCCAGCCGGTTTCAGCCAGCCGCCGCAGCAGCTCGGCCTTGCGTGTGTTGACGGCCTCGTCGCGGGTGCTGCCCGTAAAGCGCAGCACGGCGAATGTTTCGGGCTCGATGGCCACCAGCCGCACCGTCGGATCCTTCGGCGTCGGCAGCGAGTCGAGGCTGTACTGGCTGGGCATGATGAACTGGATGCGCCAGGCGCCCCCGCCGTCCGGCGCCTGGGCCACGGGCGCGGTCATGGCGATCTTCTCCGACGCCTGGACCACGGGCGCGGTCATCGCGATAGAGGTGCGGGTGGTGTTGCCGCCGAAGATATAGCCGGCCAGCCGGCTGAAGCCGGCGCTGCGGGCCTGTTCGTCCTGACCGGTCACGGTCGTTTCGGCCGCGATGCGCGGACCGTACTGACGAATTTCGAGCCCGGCAGTCGTATCGACGACGGAATAGGCCGGCTCCTCGACCGACTCACGGGCGGCGGCGCCGGAGAACAGGCCGGTCAGAAAGGTCAGTGCGATCGCGGTCACCACGAGTCTCATGTCGTTCATCCTGCGCGCCGTAGAGTCGGCGTCGGCGGCTATCTGGATCGAACGGCCTGGGGATCAAGGCGTTGCGGATCTGACGGCCTCGACGGCCTCGCCGACGAAGGCCCGCAGGTTGTCCTTCAGCGCCGCCGGGGTGGCGCCGTTGCGCACCAGCACCAGGTCCAGGTCCGGCACGACCACCGTGTACTGCCCGTCATAGCCGTTGGCCGAGAAGCTGCCCGGGCCGCCGATGCCCAGCCACCATTGCGCGCCGTAGGGCTCAGCATCGTCGTGGACAGCCATGGTGCGGGTGCGGGCATAGTCGACCCAGCCTTCCGGCAGGATGCGCTGCCCGTCCCACACGCCGTCCCGCAGATAGAGCAGGCCGAATCGGGCGAAGTCCGCGGCGGTGCAGAAACAGAAACTCGAGCCGATGAAGGTCCCGGCGTCGTCGAATTTCGGGACCGGGCTGGTCATGCCCAGCGGGCCGAACAGCCGGGCGCGCATGAAGGCCTCGAAGTCCGGGCCGTAGGCGTCCAGCGCCCGGGCCAGCGCCCGGCTGATGATGTTGGTCGTGCCGCTGGAGTAGGCCATGTAGCGGTCCGGCGCGTAGAGCAGCGGGAACGACGCGGCGAAGGCGGCCGTGTCTGCCTGGCCCTCGCCGAACAGCATGGCGATGACGTCCGACGGCTGGTCGGGCAGGTATTCCTCGGTGAACTTCAGCCCGCTCGACATGCGCAACAGCTGGTCCAGCGTGATCTCGCCGCGTGGGTCGCCGGGCGTGCGCCATTCGGGAACGTCGGCCGGGGCGTGGATGTCGATCAACCCGTCGCCGACCAGCAGGCCGGTCAGGGCGTGGGTCATGCTCTTGGCCTTGGACCAGCTGGGGAAGGTGCTGTCGGTGGTCTGCCCCTCGCCGTAGCGCTCGTAGACGACCCGGCCGCCCTGGACGAGGAACAGGTGATCGGTGCGGCCGAGCGTGGCCATGCTTTCGGGCGCAAAGGCGCTGTCGAGGTGCGCGGCGGTCGGGCCTGTCAGGCGCTCGCCTTGCGGCCATTGTGCGGTCGGCCAGGGCGTGCCGGCGGGCTGGGCGGGGAGGGGGATCAGGGTCATGGCGAGAGCTTCCCGCGCCCGGAGCCACTTGTCACCACCGGCCGGGTGTTCTTTACCCATGGGGACGATCCATCAAGAGGCGCGGGACATGAAGGGACTGACGGCCACGCTGCTGACGGCGGCCCTGCTGGCGACCACCGCCGGCGCCGCTGAACCCGCGCGGCCCGCGACGCCCATCCAGGGCGCGGTCGGGGTCTGCATGCGCTGGGGCGGCGATCCCGAGCATGTGGCCGACGTCGTGGTGGTCCATCCGTCCGGCAATCCGATCCTCGACGCGGCCATCCCCGACACCATCCGCCAGATGGTCTGGCCGCGCACGACGAAGCCGCAGGACGAAGGCGCCTGGGTCGGTATCTGGATGAGCGTCGACGGCGCCGACCTGCCCCAGGGACCGCTGCCGACCTGCGAGACCGCCGACAGCCTGCTGCCCAACCCCCTGTTCAACAGCCACCCGACCTAGGAGTCTGTCATGACCTCCAGAACCTACGCGATCACCGGCGGCTTCGGCGTGCTGGGTCAGGGCGTGGCCCGCGCCGTGCTTGCGACCGGCGGCAAGGTGGTGCTGATCGACTTCGCGCCGATGAACCGCACCCCGCTCGAGGGCGCGATCGAGATCGGTGGTGTCGACCTGTCGGACGAGGCCCAGGCCCGGTCGGCTATGGACAGGGCCGCGACGGCGATGGGCGGGCTGGACGTGCTGGTCAACGTCGCCGGCGGCTTCACCTGGCAGACCCTGGCGGACGGCGACCTCGCGGCCTGGAGCCGGATGTTCGCGCTCAACACCCTGACCTGCGCCAGCGCCTGCAAGGCGGCCCTGCCGCATCTGCTGGCCAGCAGGGCCGGGCGGATCGTCAGCGTCGGCGCGGGCGGGGCGGTCAAGGCCGGCGCCGGCATGGGCGCCTATACCGCCTCGAAGGCCGGCGTGCACCGCCTGACCGAGAGTCTGGCCGAGGAGCTGAAGGGCCGCGTGACGGTCAACGCCGTGCTCCCATCGATCATCGACACCCCGACCAATCGCGCCGACATGCCCGACGCCGACCCGGCCGCCTGGGTCACGCCGGACGAGGTGGCGCAGGCGATCCTGTGGCTGGCCTCGGAGGCCGCGAGCGGCGTCACCGGCGCGCTGGTTCCGGTTTCCGGCCGGGTCTGAAAAGCCCGTTTTCATGGGCGTGACCGACGGGCGGGAACGCGCTAAGCCCGGACTCAGATGTCCGACTCCGACCACGCCCCCCGCATTTCCGAAATCCTCGACGGCATGGCCTCGTCCCGCCGCAAGACCGTGGCGGTGCAGGACGTGCTGGAGGCCTTCGGCGACCGCGCGTTCGGGGCCCTGATGTTCGTCTTCGCCGCGCCTGCCGCCCTGCCGATGCCGCCCGGCGTCTCGGCCATTCTCGGCGCGCCGCTGCTGTTCATCACCGCCCAGCTGATGGTCGGTCGCCGCACCCTGTGGCTGCCGCGCGTGATCGCTGACCGGACGATGAAGCTGAGCGACTTCGTCTCGCTGATGGAAAAGCTGTCGCCCTACCTGACCTGGCTCGAGCGTCGGCTGCGGCCGCGGCTGAGCTTCCTCTACAACCCGTGGAGCGACCGGCTGATCGGGGCGGTCTGCCTGGTGCTGGCGATCATCATCATCCTGCCGATCCCGTTCACGCACATGGCGCCCGCCCTGGCGCTGGCGGCGTTCGGCCTGGGCATCGCGGAGAAGGACGGCCTGCTGGGCCTGATCGGCGGTTTCCTGACCGCGCTCGGCCTGCTGGTGCTGGCGGTGCTGTCCAAGGCCATCATCGCCGGCGTCACCGCGTTCGTGGTGACCCTCTTGCACCTTTTCTGATCAGCGGATCGCGTAGTCCGCCATCACCGGCTGCTTCATCAGCCGCCGATAGGTCGCCGTGTCGCCGCCCCAGTTGTTGGTGATCTTGCCGGACGCGGTCTTGTACCAGCTGGAGCAGGATCCGGCCCAGGCGGTCTTGCCCAGGTCGGCCTGTAGTTCAACGTTGAACCTCCGGAATGCCGCATCGGTCACCGTCATGGCCCTGGCGTCCCGGGCCTTCAGCGTCTTCATGGCTTCGACGACGTAACCGACCTGCGCCTCGATCATCACGATGATCGAGTTGTGCCCCAGGTTGGTGTTGGGGCCGTAGAGCATGAACAGGTTCGGGAAGCCGGCGACGGTCACGCCCAGATAAGCCTCGGCGCCGTCCTGCCAGGCTTCGTTCAGCCTCTTGCCTTCCGCGCCGACGATCTCGACCGGCGCGATGAAGTCGGTGGTGACAAAGCCGGTGCCGTAGATCAGCACATCACAGGCCTGCTCCGCGCCATTGGCCGTCTTCACCCCCTTCGGCGTGACGGCGGCGACCGCCTCGGTGACCAGCTCGACATTCGGCCGCATCATCGCCTGGTAGTAGTCGTCCGAGACCAAAACCCGCTTGCAGCCGATCGGATAGTCGGGCGTGAGTTTGGCCTTCAGCACCGGATCGGTGACCACCTGGTCGAGATAGGCCAGCGCCTGGGTGCGGAACGTCTCGGCCGCCCTGGTCCCCTGTTTGAAGGCGTTGAACCGCAGGTCCATCATCTTCCAGATGAACCAGCGCAGCGCCTGATCGACGGGCGGCAGCGTGCGGAACAGCCACTTCTGGAAGTCGCTGAACGGCTTGTCGAGGCGTGGCACGACGTAGTTGGGCGTGCGCTGGAAGACGATCACCCTGCCCGCCGTCTTCGCGATCTCGGGGATGTACTGGATGGCGCTGGCCCCGGCGCCGATGCAGGCGACGGTCTTGCCGGTCAGGTCCACGTCGTGCCGCCAGCCGGCCGAGTGCCAACTGTCGCCCTTGAAGGTCTCCCGGCCCGGGATGCCGGCGTAGCCCGGCTTGTTCAGCTGTCCGAGGCCCGAAACCAGCACGGGCGCCGACAGGGTCTCGCCGCCCTTGACCGTCACGGTCCACAGGCCGGCGGCGTCATTCCAGACAGCCGTCTCGACCTCGGCGTTGAACCGGAACAGGCCGCTGACGCCGAAATCCCGCGCCACCCGCTCCATGTAGTCGCGGATCTCGGCTTGGGGCGAGAAGGCCCGACTCCACTCCGGGTTCGGCGCGAAGGACAACGAATACAGCCGTGAGGGCACGTCGCAGCAGGCGCCGGGATAGGTGTTCTCCCGCCAGGTTCCGCCGATCCTGTCACCCTTCTCGAGCACCACCAGCCGGCCGAACCCGGCCTCCTTGAGCTTGATCGCCGCGGTCAGTCCGGCGAAGCCCGCGCCGATGACGATGGCGTCCAGTTCGCTGGCCATGCCGCTGTTTCCTCCACCTTTTCACAAAGTATTGCGCAGCGTCCGGGGCGGGGAAAGGCTGACCTGAGGTCACGCGGCCTTGCCCTCCCTGTGTGGCGGGTGTTCGATGATTTCGTGGGGCACGGGTCTCGCGCCCCCCTGACCAGAAACGACGCGGCGAGGCCGCGCGTCTCGCCGCCGAACGGTGGGAGAACGCGCATGTCTGCAAGGAAATCGGGCGCGGTTCGGGCGATCGGTTTGGTCGGCCCGAACGGCGCCGGTAAAACGACCCTCTTCGAAGCGCTGTTGCACGCCTCCGGGACAACGGACCGTCAGGGCGTGGTCGGCCAGCCGGGCGCCGTCGGCGACGCCTCGCCTGAAGCCAGGCAGGCCGGACAGTCGGTCGAGCTGAACCTGGCGGGCTTCACCTACATGGGCGACCGCTACGCCCTGATCGACTACCCGGGCTCGGTCGAATACCGCGCCGAGTGCGACCATGGCCTGGCGGCCCTCGACCTGGCCATCGTCGTCATCGATCCTGATCCCGACAAGGCCGTGCTGATCCAGCCCTGGCTCAAGGCGCTCGAAACGCTGGGCGTGCCGCGCGCCTTCTTCGTCAACAAGATCGACCAGGCGCGCGGCCACGTGGACGAGCTGCTCAAGGCGCTCCAGCCGGTCAGCGCCATTCCGCTGGTCGCCCGGCAGCTGCCGATCTGGAAAGACGAGCACGTCGCCGGCTTCATCGACCTCGCGCTCGAACGGGCCTTCGTCTACCGCGCCGGCAAGGCGTCCGAGCAGGTCGAGATCCCGGCCGACCTGATCAACGAGGAAGCGTCGGCCCGTTTCCACATGCTCGAACAGATGGCGGACTTCGACGACGCCCTGATGGAGATCCTGCTCAACGACGAGACGCCCAGTCCCGACACCATCTTCGCCGATCTCATCGCCGAGACCCGCGCGGCCCGGATCGCCCCTGTGTTCTTCGGCGCGGCGCTGCAGGGCAACGGCGTGCGACGGCTGCTCAAGGCCTTGCGCCACGACGCGCCGGAGCCCGAAGCGGCGGCCGGCCGCATCGGTCTCACAGGCCCCGGGGCCTATGTGCTGAAGACCTCGCATGCCGGTCAGGCCGGCAAGATGGCCTATGCCCGGGTGTTTGGCGGACCGTTGCAGGACGGGGCCGAGTTCACGCTTCCAGACGGCGAGAAAGCGCGCGTCAGCGGCCTGTTCAGCGTCCAGGGACTGGCGACGAAGAAGATTGCCTCGGCCGACAAGGGCGAGGTGATCGCCCTCGGCAAGCTGGAAGGCGCTCATGCCGGCGATCTGCTGTCGGCGGGCAGGACCGGCCAGACATCACGGGTCACGCCGTCGCCGCGCGCGCCGGTGTTCGAACTGGCCATCGCCACCCGCGACCGCAAGGACGATGTGCGGCTGTCCGGCGCCCTGCAAAAGCTGCTGGAAGAGGACCCCGGCCTGCGGCTGACCCAGGATGCGGCGCTGCATGAGATGCGGTTGGGCGGCCAGGGCGAGACTCACCTGCGTGTCGCGCTGGACCGGCTGAAGCGCCGCTACCAGGTCGAGGTGACCAGCCACAGGCCGGCGACTCCTTACCGCGAGACGATCCGCAAGCCCGTCACCCAGCGCGGCCGGCACAAGAAGCAGTCCGGCGGCCACGGCCAGTTCGGCGACACCCTGCTGGAGATCCGGCCGCTGCCGCGCGGCGAGGGTTTTCAGTTCAACGACCGCATCACCGGCGGCGTTGTGCCCAGGCAGTGGATACCCGCCGTGGAACAGGGCGTGCGTGACGCGCTTGAGCGAGGGCCACTGGGATTCCCGGTTGTTGACGTGGCCGTGACCCTGATCGACGGCTCGTTCCACGCTGTCGACTCCTCGGAAATGGCCTTCCGCACCGCCGGCCGCATCGGCATGCAGGAAGGCATGGCCCTGGCCGGGTCGATCCTGCTGGAGCCGATTGAAAAGCTGGTCATCCATGCGCCGAACGCGGCGACGGCGCGGATCACGTCATCGATCGCCAACCGGCGGGGCCGCATGCTGGGGTTCGACGCGCGCCCGGGCTGGCCGGGCTGGGACAGCATCGAGGTCTACATGCCGCACGACGAGCGGCAGGACTTCATCCTCGACCTGCGCTCGATGACGCAGGGCCTGGGGACCTTCGAGGTGGTGTTCGATCACATGGTCGAGCTGAACGGCCGCAAGGCGGAGGAGGTCAGCCAAAGGGCGCAGGC
>JBKJII010000081.1:0-28082 GCA_046598505.1 Caulobacter sp.
TCAGGTCGCCGGGCTGAAGAACTTCAAGTGGGACGAGATCAAGCCGCAGGTCCACCACATCGAATTCCCGGACGGCAAGAAGATCATCCTGCTGTCGGAAGGCCGTCTGGTGAACCTGGGCAACGCCACTGGCCACCCGTCCTTCGTGATGTCGGCTTCGTTCACCAACCAGACCCTGGCCCAGATCGAACTGTGGACCAACCTCAAGGTCTATTCGAACCAGGTCTACACCCTGCCCAAGCACCTGGATGAGAAGGTCGCCATGCTGCACCTGGGCAAGCTGGGCGCCAAGCTGACCGTCCTGCGCAAGGACCAGGCCGACTACATCGGCGTGCCAGAGCAAGGCCCGTTCAAGCCGGATCATTACCGGTACTAGTCGAACCAATCCTCCCCGCATTGCGGGGAGGGGGACCATCCGGAGATGGTGGAGGGGTCTGAGCCGATGCGAGCGGTCAGATCCCGAATTCCGGTTGTTCCGGGTTGGCCAGCGTCGCCCCTCCACCGCCTCCGGCGGTCCCCCTCCCCAACTGCGTTGGGGAGGATGAGCGATGGGGCTACCCAAGCTTCGCCGCCTCCGCTAATCCCCCTGCATGCCCATGGCGCTCATCATGTCGAGCCACGTCGCGGGGAGTCGTGTCGGCGGCTCCGCGCAGGCGCTGGCGCTGACCCAGTTCAAGATCGATCCGGTGGTGATCCCCACCGTGCTCTACGGCCGCCACCCCGGCTGGGGCGCCCCCGGCGGGGCGCAGGTGCCGATCGAGGCCTTCGAAGGCATGCTCGACGGGGTCGAGGCCAACGGCCTGTTCGGCATGACCGACCTGGTCCTGACCGGCTATTTCGCCAGCGTCGAACAGGTCAAGGCCGCGGCCCGGGCCATCGATGCGGTCAAGGCCGCGCCGCGTGACGGCGCCTTCGCCCGCAAGCCGATGATCGTCGTCGATCCGGTGATCGGCGACGCCGGCAAGGGCCTGTTCGTGCCGGCCGAGGTGGCCCAGGCGGTGATCGACCACCTGATCCCCAAGGCCGACCTGGTCGCGCCAAACAGCTGGGAGCTGCAGCGGATCACCGGCGCCGACGCCCGCAGCCCCGAGGCGGCGGTCAAGGCCGCCCGGCTGCTCGGCAAGGCGGTGCTGGTCTCATCGGTCATTCGCGGCGCCGAGATCGGCGTGGTCTACGCCGACAAGCGCGAGGCCTGGCTGGCGGCGCACCAGAAGGCCGGTGAGAGCGTGCCGAGCGGCACCGGCGATCTGCTGACCGCCCTGTTCGCCGCCGCCCTGCTTGAAGGCCAGACGCCGTCCTATGGCCTGGCCCGCGCGGTCGGCGGTCTGGCCGAGACAATCGCCTCGGCCGGCATCTGGGCTTCTCCCGAACTGCCGATCGTCGCCATGGGCGCGCGCATCAAACAGGCCAGCCCGACCGTCCGCATCGAGAGGCTGGCGTGAGCCTCGAGATCCACGGCCCTTGCGCGTCGGGCTTCGAAGCTGTCCGCGACGCCTTCGCCGCCAACTTCGCCGAGGGCAAGGAGCTGGGCGCGCGGTTCGCCTTTTCCGTCGAGGGCAAGATTGTCGTCGACCTGTGGGCCGGCTGGGCCGACAAGAAGCAGACCGTGCCCTTTGACGCTCGCACGCTGACACCCGTCTATTCGACGACCAAGGCCGTGGCCGCGACGATGATCGCCCGACTGGTCGAACAGGGTCGCCTGCGCTGGGACCAGCCGGTCGCCGACGTCTGGCCTGAGTTCGCGGCGGGAGGCAAAGGCACGGTCACGGTCGAGCAGATGATCTCGCACCAGGCCGGCCTGCCGGGCTTTGTCGAGCCGATCGACCCGACCCTCTGGTACGACCCGCCCGTGATCGCCGCCATGCTGGCCGCCAAGGCCCCGATGTGGCCGGTCGGCTCGGCCAGCGGCTACCACGCCCTGACCATCGGCTACCTGGTCGGCGAACTGTTCCGTCGCGTCGACGGCCGCACGCTGGGCACGGCCCTGCGCGAGGACATCGCGCAGCCGGCCGGGCTCGACCTGTGGATCGGCCTGCCCGACAGCGAGCACGCCCGCTGCGCCGAGCTGAAGCCGCCCTCGGCCATGCCGCAGTTCGGCGAAGTCACTGATCCGAAGACGGCCGCCTTCCTGTCGCCCTGGGCCGCGCCCAGCGGCCGGGGCTCGGCCGACTGGCGCAGGGTGGAGATCCCTTCGGCCAACGGCCACACCACCGCCGAGGCCCTGGCCCGATTCATGGGCGCCCTGGCCACCGACGGCGAGCTTGCGGGCGTGCACATCCTCTCGCCCGCCTCCGTGGTCAAGGCCAGCCGGGAGCGCATCCGCGGTCAGGACCTGGTCCTGCCGTTCGAGCTCAGCTGGGGCGCGGGCTTCATGCGTAATGTGCCGAACCCCTTCTTCGGCCCGGGCGAGGCGACCTTCGGCCACTCCGGCTGGGGTGGCAGCTGCGCCTTCGCCGACCCGGAGCACCGCGTCGCCGGCGCCTATGTGATGAACAGGCAGGACGTCCACCTGATCGGCGATCCGAGGTCGATGCGGCTGATCGAGGCGGCGTACGCGAGCCTGTGATTTGGTATCACTGTCATCCCGGACGGCCCTCGGGGCCGATCCGGGACCCAGGGGCCGGTGCAACAAAGGCCGGGTCCCGGCTCTTCGCTACGCTGCGGCCGGGATGACAATGAAACTGGCGCTTAGCCCCCCGCGAGAACGCCCGCCAGCCGCTCTTCCTGCCGCGTGAACCCTGACCGGCCCTTGTTGGCCTTCAGCGACCGCGCTTCGCCGGTGATCACGTAGGCCATGCGGCGGCGGGTCATCAGGTTGATCCACAGTCCCGAGGTCAGGCCGTAGGCGTCGCCTGCGTGGCCGACCCAGCCCTCACAGCCGTCGAACAGGTTGTCGCCGTCCACGCCGGTCAGGATCTGGCAGCCCAGGCCATAGGCACGGATCGCCCCGCCATAGGCGTCGCCATTGGGCGTCCTCGGATCGAACCGCCAGACCGGAGTGGTGATCTGTTCCACGGCCGCCGATGACAGGCGCGCCCCGCCCCCCATGGCGATCGGGTCCGTGACCGCGATCAACTGGTCCACACTGATGCGCAGGCCGCCCTGGGGCGAGAAGACGAACCCGTTCTCACCCGGCTGGTAGCTGTCCAGCGGTCGGTCGCCGGCCTCCGGCGCGCGGGCGTGAGCCACGCCTGGAGACGCCGGCACGGCATCGTCGATCTGGGCGATCCAGGGGCCCGCTGGATCATAGGGCCCCTCGTCGGATGCCGCCTTGCGATACAGCGCGCCGGCCTTGTCCCGGGTCGCCTGCGAAACGCCGCTCCAGTTGTAGCCGCAATCGATCGCCGGCGGCCGGAACAGCTGACGGGTCATGAACCGGTCGAACCGTTCGTTGGTCACCCGCTCGATGACCTGGGCGAGCACGGCGAAGCCGGTGTTGCAGTAGGCGAACCAGTCGCCAGGCGGTTCGCTCGCCGGGCCGAACCAGGCGCCATCATCCCATTGAAGGCCTCCTGGCGTCAGGGCGGCGCTGAGCGGCCTCCCGAAGGCCACCGGATAGCTGGGTCCGTCGCGCAGACCGCTGGTGTGAGACAGCAGTCGGCGCGACGTAATACGCTCGTTCGGAAACAGGGGATGGCGCAGCCTGAACCCGAGGATGTCCGAGACGTCGTCGTCCAGGCTCAGCTTGCCGGCGTCGACAAGGGATAGCAGGCCCAGGGCGAGGACGAGCTTGGAGATGGAGGCGACCCGAACCGGTGTTTCAACCGTCATGGCGCGGCGTCGGGCGATGTTGGCCAGTCCCCCGGCTCGAGCAAGATAGTGGACGTCATTCTGGATGTGTCCGATGAGACCGGCCCACCCCGGAACCGCCAGTCCTGGATCGCCACCGCCGTCCAGCAGGGACGCCAGCGGGTCGGCCGCGCCGGCTGTCATCGCCGTCGCCGCGCCGCTGGTCAGGACTGTCCGCCGGGTCATCACTCCGCGACCATAACCGGTCTCAGGCGATCGCCAACCGCCGTGTCCGTCGCCAGGCGCCGAAGGCGAATATGCCGGCGCCGATCCAGATGAAGGCGAAGGCCGCGGCCCGCATCGGCGTAAACGCCTCACCCGAGGCCACCCCGACGAAGAACTGCAGCGTCGGGGCGATGAACTGGATGAAACCCAGCCAGACCAGCGGCAACCGCCACGCGGCCCAGCTGAACAGGGCCAGCGGCGCAACAGTCAGCGGTCCCGAGAGCAGCAGCAAGGTCGTTGTCCATGCGCCGGATCCGAAATGACCGACACCCTGCCGCTGCAGCCAGACGACATAGAGCGCGGCCGGCAGCGCCAGCATCGCGGTCTCGACCAGCAGCCCGGTCTGGGCGTCCGCGCGCACCTGTTTGCGGATCAGGCCATAGCCGCAGAAGCTCACCGCCAGGATCAAGGACAGAACCGGCGGATG
Source organism: Caulobacter sp. (assembly GCA_046598505.1). GTDB lineage: Bacteria > Pseudomonadota > Alphaproteobacteria > Caulobacterales > Caulobacteraceae > Caulobacter. The sequence goes on from JBKJII010000081.1 coordinate 4,442, forward strand.
GCCCACCGCGGCCGTCTGCACGGCGACGCCGATCGCTGCGAACGCGATGGCGGCAAGTCCAAACCGGTCGATCCGTTCCCGGAAGAACAGCGCGCCCGCCGCCATGTTCAGCAGGGGATTGATGTAGTAGCCGAGGCTGGCTTCGAGGGTCCGGCCGCTGTTGACGGCGATCACATAGGTCAGCCAGTTGACGCCGATCAGGAGGGCCGAGGCCAGTAGCAGTCCCAGAGTCCGCGGCTCGCGCAGCACCTGACGCAGCTCGTCGCCCTTGCGCGCAACCAGCACCAGCGCCCCGGCCCAGACGAGCGCCCAGGCCGTCCGCTCGGCGGTGATCTCCAGGGGCGACACGCCTGCCGCGCCGAGCGCGTGCATATAGATCGGGAACAGGCCCCAGATGGTGTAGCAACCCAGGGCCGCGATCAGCGCCGACCGGCCTTCATCTTTCGCAGGCGGCACTTGGCGCGTCTCCAGAATCAAGGCGGGGACATGTACCGCAGGTACGTGTCCCCTATCCGAGCGACCCGAGTAGGGGACACGTACCCGAGTGGGTACAGGTCCCCGGCGGTTCTAGGCCAGGGCGCGTTGCTTGATCAGGCCACGGTCGTGAAGCAGCTGGGCGATCTGCACGGCGTTGAGCGCCGCGCCCTTGCGCAGGTTGTCGGAGACCACCCACAGCGAGAGGCCGTGCTCGAGCGTCGGGTCATTGCGGATGCGGCTGACGTACACAGGGAACTCGCCCTGGATGTCCTTGGGCGTCGCGTAGCCGCCGTCTTCGCGCTTGTCGATGACCACCAGGCCGGGGGCCTCACGCAGCATCTCCCGGGCCTCGTCGTCGCTGATGGCGGTCTCGAACTCGATGTTGACCGCTTCGCCGTGGCCGACGAACACCGGGACACGCACGCAGGTGACGCTGACCTTGATCGCGGGGTCGAGGATCTTGTGCGTCTCGTCGGACATCTTGCGCTCCTCCTTGGTGTCCCCGGAGTCGTCGTCGATGAACGAGTCGCACTGCGGAATCACATTGAAGGCGATCTGCTTGGCGAACTTCTTCGGCTCGGGCGCGCCCAGGACGAAGACGCCCTTGGTCTGGGCCCAGAGCTCGTCCATGCCTTCCTTGCCGGCGCCGGACACCGACTGGTAGGTCGCGACGACCACACGCTTGATCTTCGCCGCGTCATGCAGCGGCTTGAGCGCCACCAGCAGACCCATGGTCGTGCAGTTGGGGTTGGCGATGATGTTCTTTTTGGTGAAGCCGACGACCGCGTCGGGGTTCACTTCCGGAATGATCAGCGGCACGTCAGGGTCCATGCGCCAGGCCGAGCTGTTGTCGATGACCACCGGACCGGCCGCGCCGATCTTCGGCGACCATTCCTTTGACACGTCGCCGCCCGCGCTCATCAGCACGATGTCCACCGTCGAGAAGTCGAACTGGGCCAGATCCTCGCATTTGACGATTTTCTCGCCGAAGGACACTTCGACACCAATGGATTTGCGGCTGGCGATCGCGTGAATCTTGTCCACGGGGAAGTTCACTTCCTCGAGGATGTTGAACATTTCACGGCCCACGTTGCCCGTGGCGCCGACGACGGCGACCCGGTAACCCATCGCAATTCTCCCTGGCTGAAAGCGCGTTCCCGATACGCCCCATGCCATGTGGGTGCAAGCTCAGGAAACCTCAAGGCGGCTGCAGGCTCCCTTTTGGGTCTGGTCCTGCACCCGGACCACGCTAGGTCTGCACGCAACGACAATGGAGGGCGTCATGGCCAATGTGATGATCACTTACCGGCTGCAGGCCGGCAAAACCCGCGAGGCCTTCGAGGCCTGGGTGCGGACCTATGACTATCCCAACATTCGCGGCATCAAGCGCGTGGCCGGCTTCACCAACCACCGCGTCGAACGGCTGCTGATCGGCGAGGGCGCGCCCTCGGTCGACTATATCGAGGTGTTCGACATTCCCGATCTCGACGGCTTCACGGCCGAGGACCTCGGCAGCGATCATCTGCAGGCGGTGATGGGCGCGTTCATGGACTGGGTCGACAGCCCCCAGTTCCTGGTCGTCAGCCCGATCATCTGATCTCAAGGCGTCGCTGCAGCCGGCTTGTAGGTCAGGTCGAAATTGACCGACCAGGTCTTGCCCCCATCCTGCGAGGCTTCGCCGAACTGGCGCACCCAACCCTGAGCGTCCCTGGTATAGGTCATCCGCACCAGGGCGTCCTTGCCCGGGCCGAGCACGCCGGCCCACTGGCCGGTGAGAACCATCGCCTTTCCGTCCCAGCCGCCCCGAAATTCGACGCGGGCGCCGCTCGCGTCGAGCCAGGTCTGACGCCAGCCGCCATCGGCCACGACATAGTTGTTGAGGCTGCCACCGTCGCCGCCCTTGGCGAGCGGCATCCAGTTCTCGCGAATGGCGCAACCGCTGTAGAGGCGTTCGACAAGGCTGTGGGCGACCAGCTTGTCCTGTCCGGTAGGATAGACGTCCCACCGGCCGACCCAGAAGTCGAACTGTCGGAACTCCGGGCCGGCGCAAGCGGGCGGCGAAGGCGAGGGCGCGGCCGGCGGGGACTGGCCGAGAGCGAGCGCCGGCGCGAGGGCGAGGCTCACAGCGAGAGTAATGGCCCGGTTTCCGGTCATTTCCCCTTCTGGCTCCGCACGAAGAAGACGATGCCGACGGCGAGCAGGGCCAGCCCCGCATAGGCGACGGGCACGCGGTGCGGATCGGTCTGGCCGATAACCATCAGGGTGATGCCGGCGCCGATGAAGGCCAGGCTGGCGCCGAGATTATGCTGTTTCCGGGCGGGCTTCAGGTCCGTTGGATCAGGGTCGCTCATGGTGTCTCCGGTGCAGGCCGGCAGCATCGCGCTTTCGGCGCGGGCTCGGCAAGTTAGCGATTGGTCATTCGCCTCCTTTATCCCGTAGTCCCGCACCACCTTCGCCACGCACGCCCTCAGGGGGACGTTCGATCGTTGGGAAGCCACCGCATCCGGTACGCATTCATTGCCGTCTCGCCCAGTTGTTCGACCAGCCTGTAGTTGACGATCGCCCCCACCGGCGCCCCGACGATGGGCAGCAGCTGGGCCAGTTTCGCCAGGTCGATGTAGTCGCGGTATTCGATCTGGAACTTGCGCCAGTCGAAGTCGTCCGGCGAGGCGGGCGCCTCGCCCTCGGCCATGGCGCGGTAGACGTCCTTGCGGTGCTCGGCGCCCGAGAAGGCCAGCTGGAAGATCGAGAGGATGTACAGCCGCTCGCGCCAGTCGCCGGCGTCGTGGCCATAGAGTCCGGCGATCTCGAACAGCAGCTTGATCTTGATGGCGATCAGGGCCGGAAAGTCCGCCGCCGCCAGCAGGAAGCCGCCGGCGCCCGCAACCCCGCCCTCCGCGGTGGCCAGGTTGCGGTAGCTGCTGATCGCCTGGCGGACCCGCAACTCGCGCTCGCGCAGGGTCCCGGTCGCCAGCGGCGGGCCGCTGACGAAGTCCGAACCGGTCAGGATGCCTCGGGTCATCTGCTCGATGACCTTGGTCACCACGGCGTGAATCTTCTCCGGGATCATCCGGTTGACCTGCATCTGCAGACCCTTGGCCGCCCTGGCGAACGCCGATGGCTCGGCCAGCATGGCCTCGCGCCAGGCGGCCAGCTCGGTCCGGGCGCGGGCTTCGTGAGCCAGGTCGGCGGAGGTGGTCATGCGTCCACTCTTTCTGTCATCCCGGACGACCCGAAGGGGCGATCAGGGACCCAGATTTTATCCTGGCCGATTCTGGGTCCCGGATAGCCGCTGCGCAACTTCCGGGATGACCATGAAGGGGGTTCAAAGCGCCCGCAGCACCGCGTCACCCATCTCTACCGTCGAAAGCCGCCCGCCGATGTCTCGCGTCCGGGCGCCCGCCGCCAGCGCCGCCTCGACGGCGGCGAACAGCCGGTCCGCCTCCGCGCCGCGCCCGAGCGACCAGCGCAATGCCATCTCGAACGACAGGATGGCGGCCAGCGGATTGGCCACGCCCTGGCCCGCGATGTCCGGGGCCGAGCCATGGATCGGTTCATACAACCCCGGCCGGCCGGCTTCGCCGAGCGCCGCCGAGGGCAGCATGCCCAGCGACCCTGTCAGCTGCGCCGCCGCATCCGACAGCACGTCGCCGAACAGGTTATCGGTCAGCAGCACGTCGAACTGGGTCGGCTGGCGGACCAGCTGCATGGCGGCGTTGTCGGCCAGCATGTGCTCCAGCTGCACGTCGGCGTAGTCGCGTCTGTGCAGGTCGGTGACCACCTCGCGCCACAGCAGCCCGCTTTCCATGACGTTGGATTTCTCGGCCGAGGTGACCTTGTTGCGCCGACCCCGGGCCAGCTCGAAGGCCACCCGGCTGACGCGCTCGATCTCGCTGGTGGTGTAGACCTGGGTGTCGACGCCGCGCCGCTGGCCGTCGGGCAGGGTCTCGATGCCGCGCGGCTCACCGAAATACACCCCGCCCGTCAGTTCACGGACGATCATGATGTCGAGGCCCGCGACGATCTCGCGCTTCAGGCTGGAGGCATCAGCCAGGGCGTCGAAACACAGGGCCGGTCGCAGGTTGGCGAATACCTGCATGGCCTTGCGCAGACCCAGCAGGCCCATCTCGGGCCGCTTGTCGCGGGGAACGCCGGCCCACTTCGGCCCGCCCACCGCGCCCATCAGCACCGCGTCGCTGGCCAGGGCCGTGGCGATCGCTTCGTCGGTGATCGGGACGCCGTGGCGGTCATAGCTGACGCCGCCGAAGTCGCGTTCGTCGAGCGTCAGGTCGGGCGTCAGGGCGGCGGCCACGCGGCGCACCTGGGCTGTGACTTCAGGGCCGATCCCGTCGCCGGGCAGGAAGAGCAGGGTCTGGGACATGGAACTCAGATCGGTTCGGGCGCACCGGCCTCGTAGAGAGACAGGTCGCGGTCGGAAATTTCGAGGCCGGGGAAGGCGGCGCGCCAGACCGCCATGTGCGGGGTCTGGAAGTGAGCCTTGAGGGCGTCCCGGTCACGCCAGACCTCGGTCACGCGGACCAGGCCCGGGACCAGCAGGTCCTCGGAATAGGCGTATTCGAGACAGCCGTCCTCGGCCCGGCTGCCGGCGACCATGGCCTCCATGGCCGGGCGGGCCTTGGCGATGTTTTCCGGCGGCAGCCGGACCGTGCCGATGACCAGGATCATGCGCGTTCCAGCCAGGGGCGGCTCAGGGACGCCTTCGATTCAAACCCATCGATGTCGACGACGTGCTGCAGGGTCTCGCCGATGGCGTCCAGACCGTTGAGCAGCTTGTGCTTGCGATCCTTGTCGATCTCGAACGTGAATTTGGCGCCCGATGGGGCAATGACCGTCTGGGTCTCCAGGTCCACCGAGAACAGGTGGTTGCCGCCCTTGGCCTCCTCCATCAGCGCCTGCACCTCGTCGGGCTTCAGCTCGACGGTCAGCAGGCCGTTGTTGAGACAGTTGCCGCGGAAGATGTCGGCGAAGCTGGTCGAGATCACACACTGGATGCCGAAATCCTGCAGCGCCCAGGGCGCATGCTCGCGCGAGCTTCCGCAGCCGAAATTGTCGCCGGCGATGAGGATCTGCGCGCCTTTGTAGGCCGGGTCGTTGAGCACGAAACCGCTCTTCTCGCGGCCCTGCTCGTCGAAGCGGAAGTCGTAGAACAGCCCCCTGGCCAGCCCCTCGCGGTCGACCGTCTTGAGGAACTGCTTGGGGATGATCTGGTCGGTGTCGACATTGGCCAGACCCAGCGGCGCGGCGCGGGCGTCGAGGCGGGTGAAGGGCTTCATGCCTGCGGTCCGATCACCAGCGTGGGCACGCCGCCGGGGGCATCCTTGACGGTGAAGACGGCGGTGCCGGGCTTGCGGCCGACCCGGATCTCGGAGACCGCGCCTCCGGCAGCGACCATCCGGGCATGGGCGGCGGCCACATCGGCCACCCGCCAGCTGAGGCCCCAGGGGGCGTCCGGACCGTCCGAGACGCCGGCCTTCAGGCTGTGCGCCACCTCGACCACCAGATCGCCGAGGCGGAAGAACATCAGGCGCGTGCCCCAGTCGGGGTTCGACCGGTCCAGCTTCATGTCCAGACCCAGGCGGGCGCCATAGAGGGCTGCGGCCCGCTCGGGGTCGGGCGTGTTGACCACCACATGGTCGAGGCCGGTGACCGGCGCCGGGCCGGTTTCCGCAGGCGGCCAGGGCGTGGCGTCGGGCTTGTTCTCGACAAGGATCAGATTGGCGCCGTGCGTCGACTTCGTGCGCATCGCCGCCGTCGTCCAGGTGCGCGTGGCGCCGGTGTCCGGGCTGGTCGAGACCTCGTCCCGCTCGTAGGTCGGGATGCCCAGCCGGTCGAGCCGTTTGCGTTCAGCCGCCAGGTCCGGCGTGCCCAGCGACAGGGCCCACAGCCCCTCGCCATGGCTGGCGATGCGCGCCCGGATGCCGTCGCCCACCGGGCCGTCGCCGGTCGGGGCGATGACGTCGAGGGCGGTATTGCCGAGCTGGAACCAGACGTGGCTGGCCCCGTGCATGGTCCCGCGCCAGTTGGGCGTCACGCCGAGGATGCGGCTGTAGCCGGCCTCGGCGGCGGCGAGGTCGCTGACGACCATGGCGATGTGATCAAGGGCGTTGATGGTCATGCGCCGCCGCCGCCGCGCAGGAGACCTTCGACGCTCAGGTCCTCATCGATTTGTGGCCAGTGGATGCCGAGGCCGGCTGCGGCCGGCTCCCAATCGCGACGCTGGTCGGCCGTCGCGGCGGCGAGTCGGGGGAACCAGGCCGTCGGCGCCGATATCCTGCGCCCATCGCGCAGGGTGACCTGCAGATGTTTGTCGTCGACCGTGACGGCCTCGACACGCGGGTCGATCTCAATCGCCGAAATAGCCATGCCACGCCTCCTCAAACGTCTCGATTTCCACTGCAACCTTAGCAGACAGCTCGGCGATCTCCTTCGCGGAGAAGCCGAGGTTGCGGGCCAGGCGGCCATCCGCGAGCCAGAACTTCGCTGAAGAGCCGCCCTTGTCGATGTGAATGTGCGGCGGCTCCGTTCCTTCGTTGGAGAAGAAATAGAACCGATAGCCGTTCCAGCGCAGAACCGTCGGCATCTTAGAGGAAGTCCCTCACATCGACGATATGGCCGGCGATCGCCGCGGCCACGGCCATGGCCGGGCTCATCAGATGGGTGCGGCCGCCGCGGCCCTGGCGGCCTTCGAAGTTGCGGTTGCTGGTCGAAGCGCAGCGCTCGCCGGGCGCCAGGCGGTCGGGGTTCATGCCCAGGCACATCGAGCATCCCGGCTCGCGCCAGTCGAAGCCGACGGCCTTGAAGATGGCGTCGAGCCCCTCTTCCTCGGCCTGTTCCTTCACCAGACCCGAGCCCGGCACGACCATCGCCTTGACGTGGTCGGCGACCAGACGGCCTTCGAGGAAGGCCTGCTGCGCCACGGCGGCGGCGGCGCGCAAGTCTTCGATACGGCTGTTGGTGCAGCTGCCGATGAACACCCGGTCGATGCGCGCCTCGGTGATCGGCTGGCCCGCGGTCAGGCCCATGTAGTCCAGGGCCCGCTCAACGGCGGCGCGCTTGTCCGGTGTGGCGAAGGTCGCGGGATCGGGCACATGGCCGGTGATCGGCAGCACATCTTCGGGACTGGTGCCCCAGGTGACGGTCGGGGCGATGGACGGTCCGTCCAGCACCACCTCGCGGTCGAACACGGCGTCCGGGTCTGTGAACAGGGTCTTCCAGTGGCTGACGGCCATGTCCCAGGCCGCGCCCTTGGGCGAGGACGGCTTGCCCATCAGATAGGCGAAGGTCTTGTCGTCAGGGGCCACCATGCCCGCGCGGGCGCCGCCCTCGATGGTCAGGTTGCAGAGGGTCATGCGACCTTCCATCGACAGGTCGCGCACGGCCTCGCCGGCGAACTCGATGACCTGGCCGGTGCCACCGGCGGTGCCGATCTTGCCGATGATGGCGAGGGCCATGTCCTTGGCCGTAACGCCGGGCGACAGCTTTCCGCCCACCGTCACCCGCATGTTCTTCGACTTCTTCTGGCGCAGGGTCTGGCTGGCCAGCACATGCTCGACCTCGCTGGTGCCGATGCCCTGGGCCAGGGCCCCGAAGGCGCCGTGGGTCGAGGTGTGGCTGTCGCCGCAGACGATGGTCATGCCCGGCTGGGTGCGGCCCTGCTCAGGCCCGACCACATGGACGATGCCGTTGCGGATATCGCCCATGGGGAAGAATTCGATGCCGTTGTCGGCGACGTTGCGGGCCAGGGTCTGCAGCTGCAGCCGGGCATCCTCGTCGGCCACCGCGTCGATGCCCAGGGCCTGGCCTTCGGTCGGCACATTGTGGTCGGCCACGGCCAGTGTGCGGTCCGGACGGCGCACCTTGCGGCCCTCCGCGCGCAGGCCGGCGAAGGCCTGCGGCGTGGTCACCTCGTGGATCAGGTGCAGGTCGATGTAGAGGATCGCCTCCCCGGCGTCCTCCGCCACCAGGTGAGCGTCCCAGATCTTGTCGTAGAGCGTCTTCGCAGTGCTTTGGCCGGCCATGGGCGGCATGTAGGGCGAGGCCTGCCCTTTCGTCCAGTCTGGCGGCGCGGCGACGGGCATGATCTTGCGAGCGTGCGTGGTTCGAGACGCTCGGCTGATGCCTCGCTCCTCACCATGACGAACGAGGGGCGCAAGCCACCCCTGCGCGTCATCCTGAGGAGCGGACCCTCACGTCCGCGTCTCGAAGGACGCACGAACGCGCCCACGAAAAAGCCCCGGACCTTGCGGGCCGGGGCTCGATCAACACAGCGATGCCGGAGGAGACTATTCCTCGACGGCGGCGCCCGGTTCCTTGCGGGCGGTCTGGCGCTCGGCGATGCGGGCCGACTTGCCGCGACGATCGCGCAGGTAATAGAGCTTGGCGCGACGGACGACGCCGCGACGCTTCACTTCGATGCTTTCGATCATCGGCGACATGATCGGGAACACCCGCTCAACGCCTTCGCCGAAGCTGATCTTGCGGACGGTGAAGCTCTCGTGGAGGCCGGCGCCCTGACGGGCGATGCAGACGCCTTCGTAGGCCTGAACGCGTTCGCGCTCGCCTTCCTTGATCTTCACGTTCACCCGGACGGTGTCGCCCGGCTGGAAATCGGGGGTGGTTCGGAGGGCGGCGAGACGCTCGGTCTCGGCCTTCTCCAGTTCCTTTATGATGTTCGCGGCCATCGTGGTCTTCCTTATCTGTCGTCGGGCTTGTCCCTTATTTGTTTGGGGCGCCCTTTGGTTGTCGGTTGGCGAGGTAGCGGTCCCAAAGGTCGGGCCGCTGCTCGCGGGTCGTCGTCTCACGCATCTCCTGCCGCCATGCCGCGACCTTCTTGTGGTCGCCGCCCAGCAGCACCTCGGGGATGTCCTGGCCCTCGAACGTCCGCGGTCTGGTGAACTGCGGATGCTCGAGGAGGTCGTCCTCGAAACTCTCTTCACTCAGCGAGGCCGCCTGCCCGAGCACTCCCGGAACCAGCCGAACGCACGCCTCGATCGCCACCATCGCCGCCGCCTCGCCACCGGCGAGCACCGCGTCTCCGACAGAGACCTCCTCGAACCCCCGGGCGTCGAGCACCCGCTGGTCCACCCCCTCGAACCGACCGCAGAGGACGATGATCCCCGGCGCCTCGGCCCACTGTTTCACCCGCGCCTGAGTCAGGGGCCGACCCCGGGCGCTCATATACAAAAGCGGCCGTCCCGCAGCTTCGACACTGTCGAGCGCCGCCGCGATCACGTCCGCCTTCATCACCTGTCCAGGACCGCCACCCGCGGGGGTGTCGTCGAGGAAGCCGCGCTTATCCTTGGAAAAGGCGCGAATGTCCACTGTTTCAAGGCGCCACAGGTCCTGCTCGCGCCAGGCCGTGCCGATCAGCGACACGCCGAGCGGCCCGGGAAAGGCCTCCGGGAACATGGTCAGGACAGTGGCGGTGAACGGCATTGCGGCGGCGGCTTAGCAGCCGAGGGCGGGGTTCGTCGAATCCGGGCCTGCCCGACAGTTTGCCGCTACCCACACGGCATGCCGCGTCCTGATGTCTTGATGAGCATCTTTGCTCCGGCGGGACCTTCGTCAAGGACGGGCCCGCAGGGCCCGCCGCCGCGCGGCCGCCGAAGGCGGTCCTTGACCAAGGTCGCCGTCCGGAGCGAACCCTTCCATCAAGGCCTTCAGGGCGCACCAGCATCCGACCGGAGACTGAACAAGCCAGCCGATACCGGCCGCTACAGCGCCAGCAACGGCAGGCCACTCACCGCCTGGACGAACACCGCCACGGTCAGTGCAATGTAGGCAAGGATGGCCAGAGTCGTCAGCCATCGGGCCTGTTTCGGGGCGATCGCCAGCAGGACCAGCGCCGTGAGCGGCAGGATCTGGGCGGCGTGAATGCCGAGGAAGTGCGGCGGCCGCAGATCGCCCCCGGTGGTCGACCAGCCGAGAAACGGCAGGCCGCCGGCGTCGGTGGCCGCGCCTCCGACCCAATGGCCGGTGAGCTGACTGCTCATATAGGCGCCGGTGAAGGTTCCCAGCAGGAAGGTCAGCACCAGTCCCCAGCCCAGAGCGCTGCGGAAGGCGGGCGGATCGCCGGCGTCGTGGCGCAGGACGCCGATACCCTGCACCAGCGCGGTAGAGGTCAGCATCACCGCGCCGGCGCCCATGACGCTGTACATGGCGATGGTGAAGCCGCTGCTGAAATTGAAGTGCGACGCCTGCCCCCGCGAGGCCTGGAAGGCGATGTAGCCGACCTCGAACAGCGTCGCGAGGATGGCTGCCCAGATTACGTAGCGGCCGGCGAAGGTGTGGCGCCAGGCGGCCGGTAGCCGGGTGAAGGTCCAGGCGGCCATCAGCAGAAACATCGCCGTCGACAGCTCGAACTTGAGCGGCTTGTCCCAGATGTTGACGCCATAGAGCGTGCGGTCGTCGGTCAGCGCCAGCCAGGCCGTCGGAACTATCGCCGCCAGCATCAGCAGGCCAACCAGCGCCAGCGCCGGCTCCCAGTCCCGCAGGGACGGCCGCCGGAGCGTGTCGAGGCTCGCGGCGGTCATGACGCGGTCCTCGGACGGATTGCCAGCCGCAGCAGCGCATAGAGAAGGTAGCCCACCGGTCCGACCATGAAGGTAGCGACAAGGATCGGCGTGAGGATGAAGGGATTGATCTTCGCCTCCGAACCGGTGCGAGCGATCCAGCCTCCGACGAACAGGTCGAAGGCCAGGTAGTGGATCCAGCCGGCCAGCAGCACCTCGGGGGTGCTGAACAGCGCGGCCACCGCCGCCAGCGACGAGAAGCCGCCGCCCTCGCTGCGGCCCCAGAAGGCGGCCAGAAGGACGGCGTAGGCCACGGACAGCAGGGCCGGGACAAAATAGCCGACGGCCGGGTCGATCCAGCGCCGCAACGGGGCGATGAACCGGGCGGCGATCAGGGCGACCCATGCGACCATGGCCACGGTGCTGGTCATCGAAAAGACTGTCTCGGGCATGCGCCATCTCCGTTGCTTGACAGTGTCAAGTCGGTGTAGTCTGCGTGCTTGACAGTGTCAAGTTGGAGTATCGGTGTTGGCTGACGACGGAGGCGAAGGACAGCGGCCGGTCGATGTTCGCGCTGCGCTGCTGGCGGCGGCGGCCGAACTCATCGAACAGGCGCCGGAGTCCGAGGTCAGTCTGCGAGCCGTTGCACGCCGGGCCGGCGTCTCCCATGCCGCGCCCGCCCACTATTTCCCCTCCCGCGCCGAGTTGATGGCCGCCTGCCTGGCCGAAGCCTTCGACGAGATGACAGCCCGCATGATCGCCGCCCGCGACGCCGCGCCCAAAGAGCCGTTCGAGCGGCTAAAAGCCATCGGCCTCGCCTACATCAGCTTCGCGCTGGACCGGCCCAGGACCTACGCGATGATGTTCCAGCCCGGCTACATCAGTGGTCCCGCCAGCGAGATGGCCAGGGCGGGCGAGCGCTGCGGCGGGGTGCTCACCGAGGCGGTGGCCGAGACCCGGCGGCCGGACGAGGTCGATCAGGACCTCGGCGTGGCTTTCGCCTGGATGAACGTGCACGGCTTCGTGTCGCTGCTGGCCGGCGGAATGCTCGATTGCGGCCCCGGCGGCCTGACCGCGGCTCCGGCGATGGCCGATCGTCTGCTGTCGCTGATGCGACCGGCCTACGTACGCGGGTAGATCAAGGCCGCTTGCCCCCGTCTTCGCGCGGGCATATGCGATCCGGATGCAAGAGACTGAAAACCTCATCGAGACCCTGACGCTCGAGCGGCTCGAGATGAACCTGTTCCGGGGGGTGTCGCCCAACGACGGCTTCCCGAGGATCTTCGGCGGCTTCGTTATCGCCCAGGCGCTGCTCGCGGCCTACGAAACGGTCGAGGACCGGGTCTGCCACAGCATACACGCCTATTTCATCCGTCCGGGCGACGTGACCATCCCGGTGATCTACGAGGTCGACCGCTCGCGCGACGGCGGCACCTTCACCACCCGCCGGGTCATCGCCATCCAGAACGGCAAGCAGATCTTCAACCTCGCGGCGTCGTTCCAGGTGGTCGAGGACGGCATGGACTATCAGTCGCCGATGCCGGCCCACCCCACGCCTGAGGCCGTCGCCACCGAGATGGAACAGGCGCTGGCCGACAACAAGGACATGCCCGCGGCGATGATCGAGCACATGAAGCGTCGCCCGGTCGAGGTGCGCTGGCCCGATCCGCAGAACATGTTCAAGCCGGTGCCCAAGCCCCCGCGCAAGCAGGTCTGGCTGCGCGCCAAGGCCCCGATCGGCGACAGTATCAAGCTGCAACAGGCGGCGCTGGCCTATGCCTCGGACATGGCTTTCATGGAGACCGCCCTGCGGGTCCACGGCCTGACCTGGCGGACCCGGGGTCTGCAGTCGGCCAGCCTGGACCACGCCATGTGGTTCCACCGCCCGACCAACTTCAACGACTGGCACCTGTTCGACCAGGACTGCCCGAGCACCTCGCAAGGCCGGGGCTTTATCCGCGGCGAGATGTACACCGCTGACGGTCAGCTGGCCGCGAGCGTGGCCCAGGAATGTTTGATGCGGGTAAAGGTCTGACGCCACAGGGACAGACACCCGCGGGTGTCTGTCCCGAACCCGCCGAAGTGGTACATGTCCCCGCTGCTACATCGTCCGCCGCAGCGCCAGCGCCCTCCGGTAGGCCAGCAGCAGGGCGTCCTCGCCACTCAGCACCACCGCCCGTCCGGCCATCCGCAGGTCGTAGGTCAGCGCCTGGGCGGCCAGCGGCGCGTCGCTGCCGGTCAGCACGAACAGGGGCGCCTCGGGATAGTGCGGCCCGCCGTCCGGGGCCGTCGCCTTGCCGGTCCAGCAGGTCAAGGCGACCCCGTCCCGGCTCTTGCGCATGGTCGCCATCGGCAGAGGCCGCCAGGCGAGATGGCCAAGCAGCAAGGCGTCGGCGGGGCTGCCGTCATGGGTCCGCAGGTCGAGGATCAGCGCGCGGCAGTCGGCCAGATCCATCAGCGCTTCGACCAGCCCCGAAGCGCACAGGGTTTTCGGGTTCAGGTAGCCGATGTCGCCGGGCAGCCGCCGCGCGGCCTCACCGTCCTCAAGCGTCGGCCCGTGGGTTTCGGCCAGCGTCAGGGCGGGGATGGGCGGCGCGGAGAGCACGACGGCCGGGGCCGTGGCGTTCAGGCCGAAGGCGGTCAGGTCCATGAGATCGTGGCGTTGCACGGCGTGTCTCCTCTCGTTGAGATCACGCTAGGCCCGGCCACCTGAACGACTCTGGGCGACCGCTGTTGTCTGATTTTCATCTTCGCGACGCCACCCGCCCGGTCGGCTACGCGCACGATGACGGGCATGGCCCGCATCGCGGTGTCAGGCAGAAGGGTGGCGCAGCGGGTCATCATCGTCTCCGGTGTCGAAGACGCGAATGTCACAAGGCCGAGCGGCCATGCCAGTTAAAGGCCCGTCATGACCTATTCTTCATCCCCGAGGACCTCGACCGGTCGCACGGCGACCAACCGGCCGGCGGCGACGTCGACCTCCGGAACAGTCTCGCGGGTGAAGGCCAGATACCAGGTCGGGCCGCCCTCCGCGGGCGTGATTTCGAGAATGTCGCCGGCGCCGAAATCCTGCACCGACTTGATCAGGCCGAGGGTCTCCCCTTCAGGCGTGACTGCCGTCAGGCCGATCAGATCGGCCAGATAGAATTCGTCCTCGTCCGGCGCGGGCAGGCTCGCGCGCGGAATGAACAGGCGCAGGCCGCGCAGGGCGTCGGCCTGTTCCTTGGTCTCCACGCCCGCGCAACGGCAGACGATACCGCCCTTGGCGTCGCGCGCTGTCAGGACAGTCAGGCCCGCCGAGCCGTCCTGGCGCTTCAGCTCGCGAAAGCGGGCCAACGCCAGGGGCTCTTCGGTAAAGGCGGTGATCCGCACCTCGCCCCGGACGCCAAAGGCGCCCGCGACCCGGCCGACAGCGATCATGCGGTCGTGGCTCATTGCCGCTCCATCACCCAACAAACGTCATCCTCGGGCTCGTCCCGAGGACCTCTCTCAACACGTTCCGCACGCATCAAGCTGGAGCGCCGCGCGTGCGGCTGAACCAGAGGTCCTCGCCACAAGGGCGAGGATGACCGCCTGCAGGTTAGCCTTCGGCCGGCTCTTCAGCGGCGACTTCTTCGGCCGGAGCCTCTTCAGCAGCAGCTTCAGCGGCGGGTTCTTCAGCAGCCGGAGTCTCTTCGGCGGCGGCTTCCGGAGCAGCTTCTTCAACAGCAGGCGCTTCTTCCGCGGCAGCTTCGGGAGCGGTCTCTTCAGCAGCGGCTTCCACCGGAGCGGCTTCTTCAGCAGCGACCTCTTCGACGACCGGAGCCTCGACTTCGGGTTCCGGCTCAGGGGCCGGCGGGTTGGCGGCCAGCTCGGCGGCGGCGGCGGCGCGATCGACTTCACGCTGGGCGCGCTCGGCGGCGCGCTCGTCGGCCTTCTTGCCCGGCTTGCCCTTGGTCGGGTTGTTGCCGTGGGCCCACTGGCCGACGCCTTCCAGCGCCAGGAAGCGCGCAACGCGGTCGGTCGGCTGGGCGCCCTTGGCGATCCAGGCCTGGATCGACTCGAGCTTCAGCGTGACGCGCGGCGTCGGGCCGTCCTTCGGCAGCAGGGGATTGTAGGTGCCGACCTTTTCGATGAAACGGCCATCGCGGGGCGAGTGGCTGTCAGCGACGACGATCGAGTAGTAGGGGCGCTTCTTGGCGCCGCCACGGGCGAGACGGATCTTCAGCATAGTCGGTAGTCCTCTGGTCTGATCTTATTTCTTGAAGGGATTGAAGCCGGGGGGCAGGGCGGGTCCGCCGCCAAGCCCGGGCATGCCGGAACCAGCGCCGCCGAGGCCGCTCTGGAGTTTTTCGAGCTGCTGACGCAGCTGTTCGGGATCGGGTTCGGCCATCTTGCCGCCGCCGAGGCTTTTCAGCCGGTCGCCGCCGCCACCGCCGATGCCGAGCATCTGGGCCATGCGGGCCATGCCGGCGCCGCCGTTGCGGGTCATCATCTTCATCGCATCGGCCATCTGCCGGTGCTGCTTGAGCAGGCGGTTGACCTCGGCCACGTCCACCCCGGCGCCGGTGGCGATGCGACGCTTGCGCGAGGCGGCCAGGATGTCGGGCTTGCGACGCTCGGTCTTGGTCATCGAACCGATGATCGCGCGCTGGCGCTTGATCACCTTGTCGTCCATGCCCGCGTCGGCGATCTGCTGCTTCATCTTGCCGACGCCGGGCAGCATGCCCATCACGCCCTGCAGGCCCCCCATCCGTTCCATCTGGGCCAGCTGGTCGGACATCATTTCCAGGTCGAACTGGCCCTTGGCCAGCTTCTTGGCCATGGCTTCCGCCTTGGCCTGGTCCAGTTCGGTGGCGGCTTTCTCGACGAGGGCGACGATGTCGCCCTGGCCCAGGATGCGGCCGGCCACGCGGCGGGCGTCGAACACGTCGAGCGCCTCGACCTTTTCGCCGGCCCCCAGGAACTTGATCGGCAGACCGGTGACGGCCCGCATCGACAGGGCCGCGCCACCGCGCCCGTCTCCGTCGGCGCGCGTCAGGATCAGGCCGGTCAGCGGCAGGCGCTCATGGAAAGCCTTGGCCGTGCGTACGGCGTCCTGGCCGGTCAGGCTGTCGGCGACCAGCAGGGTCTCGGTCGGCGCGGCGATCTGCGCGATCTGCGCCGCCTCGCTCATCATCTGTTCGTCCAGCGTCGTGCGGCCGGCGGTGTCGAGGATGACCACGTCGTAGCCGCTGAGCTTCGCCATCTGCAGCGCGCGCCTGGCGATATCGACGGCCGACTGGCCCGCGACGATCGGCAGGGTGTCGACGCCGATCTGGGTCCCCAGCGTCGCCAGCTGTTCCATGGCGGCGGGGCGACGGGTGTCCAGCGAAGCCATCAGGACCTTCTGGCGGTCCATCTTCGTCAGGCGCAGCGCCAGCTTGGCCGAGGTGGTCGTCTTGCCCGAGCCCTGCAGGCCGGCCATCAGGATCACCGACGGCGGGTTCAGCGCCAGCTGCAGGCCGGTCGGCTCCTCGCCGCCGAGCATCTCGACCAGACCATCGTAAACGATCTTGACCACCTGGTCGGCGGGACGGATCGAGCGGATGACCGCTTCGCCCAGCGCGGCCTCACGGGCCTTGCTGATGAAGTCCTTGACCACCGGCAGGGCGACGTCGGCCTCGAGCAGGGCGACGCGAACCTCGCGCAGCGCCTCGTCGATGTCCTTCTCGCCCAGCACCCCGCGACCGGAGAGCCGGTCAAAGACTGTACTGAGACGTTCTGTAAGGCCTTCGAACATGCCGTGGTGAACCGCAAACCCAAGTCGGATGGCCCAAACGCAATTCGCCCCCGCGGACGATCACGTCGACGGGGGGCCTCGCCGTCCTCGTCCTGTCATGAAGTCCGACAGGGGGCGTGACGGTGGAGGGCGCTGAACTGCATCTGCGCCGGAAGGCGGGCCTTATGAGCGGAAAAGGTCGGGAAATCAAGCCGCGCGAGTCGGTCTCGACGGACGCCGCCTCCCGGCATAGCCTCCGCACCAGTACCGTTTTCAATCTCCGGGGGAGATACGACTATGGGAAGAACGCTTATCGCCGGCCTGCTGGGCGGCATCGTCATGTTCATCTGGACATCGCTGGCCCACACCGCCCTGCCACTGGGCCAGATGGGCGTGAAGGAAATACCCAACGACGCGGCTGTCATCGCCTCCATGCAGGGCGCGCTGGGCGACAACGACGGGCTCTACATTTTCCCGGGCTCGGGCAATGGCGTGAAATCCGAGGACGCCGCGTCCCGCAAGGTGATGATGGACCGCACGGCGAAGGAGGCTTCGGGCCTGCTGGTCTACCATCCGCCCGGCCGTGACTCCGCCATGGGGCCCTACATCGGCAAGGAGCTGGCGCTGGAACTGGTCCAGACCCTGATCCTCGCCTGGCTGATCTCAGGCCTGGCGGTCGCCGGCTTTGCCGGACGCACGCTGGCCGCGGTGGCGGTCGGGGTCGTGGTCGCGATCGGCACCAACGGCTCGAACATGATCTGGTACGGCTTCCCGGCCAGCTTCACGCACGCGGCCATCCTGATCCAGGTGGTCGGCTACGCGTTGGCCGGGGCCGTGATCGCAGCAGTGCTGGGAATGAAGCGCAAGGCGGCGGGCTGAGTCAGGGACAGGTCCGGGACAGACACCCGAAGGTGTCTGTCCCGATGCCCGAAGCCTGCAATCAGGCGACCGGGAAGCCCCGGTCGCGCATCAGGGCGCTGGTGTCCACGTCCCGTCCGCGGAAGCGGCGGAAGGCCTCGCCCGCATCGACGGTGTTGCCGACGCTCATGATGCTGTCGTGCAGCCGTTTGGCGGTGGCCTTGTCGTAGAAGCCGCCCGGCGCTTCGGCGAAGGCCTCGGCGGCGTCAGCGGTCAGGGTGTCGGCCCAGATGTAGTCGTAGTAACCGGCCGAGTAGCCGTCGCCGGCGAAGATGTGCCCGAAGTGCGGCATGCGGTGACGCATGATCATTTCCTTCGGCATGCCGATCTCGTTCAGGGTGGCCTTCTCGAAGGCGCGCGGCTCGATCGGCGTGGCGCCGGCCAGGTGGGCCTTCATGTCGACCAGCGCGCTGGCCAGGTACTCGACGGTGCCGAAACCCTGACCGAACTTGCTTGCCCGTTCGATCTTGGCCACCAGTGCAGCAGGGATCGGCTTGCCGGTCTGGTAGTGCAGGGCGAACCTGTTCAGCACTTCCTTGGTCGGCAGCCAGTGCTCGTTGAGCTGGCTGGGGAATTCGACGAAGTCCCGGGCGACGTTGGTGCCGGCCAGGGTCGGGTAGTGGACCGCCGAGTTCAGGCCGTGCAGGGCGTGGCCGAACTCGTGGAACAGGGTCGAGGCGTCGTCCCAGCTGATCAACACCGGCTCGCCGGGCTTGCCCTTGATGAAGTTGCAGTTGTTGGAGACGATCGCCGTGACGGCGCCGGTGAAGTTCTCCTGGGTGCGGTACTCGTTCATCCAGGCGCCGGAGCCTTTGCCGGCCCGGGCATAGGGGTCGAAGTACCACAGGCCCACGCGCTTGCCGCCGCGGGTTACTTCCCACACGCGCACGTCCGGGTGGACCACCGGCACGTCATGGATCTGCGTGAATTTGAAGCCGTAGACCTGGCCCGAGGCCCAGTGCATGGCCTCGCGCATCTTCTCCAGCTGCAGGTAGGGCTTCACCTCGTTCTGGTCGAGGTCGTACTCGGCAAGGCGGACCTTCTCGAGGTAGTACCGGTAGTCCCAGGCCTCGATCGTGATGCCTGCGCCCTCGGCGTCGGCCACCTTCTGCATCATCGCCACTTCTTCATGGACGCGGGCCACGGCCGGCTTCCACACGCGCAGCATCAGGTCCATCGCCTTGTCCGGCGTGCCGGCCATCTGGTCGGCCGTGATCCAGTGGGCGTGGGTCTTGTAGCCGAGCAGCCCGGCCTTCTCCGCCCGCAGACCAAGGATCTCGGTCATGATGGCGTTGTTGTCGTTGGCGTTGCCGTTGTCGCCGCGCATCATCCACATCCGCCAGCCCTTCTCACGCAGGGCGCGGTTGCTCGAATAGGTGATGAACGGCTCCATCGAGGAGCGGGTGTTGGTGATCAGCCACTTGCCCTTGAGGCCCTTTTCCTCAGCCGCGGCGGCAGCGTTGGACTTGATCGAGTCCGGCAGGCCCGCCAGGTCGGCTTCGCCGAGTTCGAGGGTGTAGTTCTCCTCGTCGGCCAGCTCGTTCTGGCTGAAGGTCGTGTAGAGGGTCGCCAGGCGTTGGTTGATGACGCCCAGGCGGGTCTTGCTGGCCGCGCCGAGGGCCGCGCCCTGGCGGGCGAAGTTCTGGTAGTAGCGCCAGGCCAGACGCTTCTGCTCGTCGGTCAGGTCAGCCGCGCCGCGGGTGTCGTAGACCGCCTTCACGCGATTGAAGAGCCCCTGGTTCTGGGTGATTTCGTCGCCGTAGCCGGCGAGTTTCGGCGACAGCTCCTGCTCCACCGCCTGCATCGGCTTGTCGCTCATCGTCGAGGTGTAGACGCCCATGATCACGGCGGTGCGGGTCAGTTCGCGGCCGCTGTTCTCCATCGCCACGATCGTGTTGGCGAAGCTCGGCGGGGCGGGGTTCGCCACGATGGCGGCGATTTCCTTGCGGTTGATGGCGATGGCTTCGTCGAGCGCCGGGGCGAAGTCGCTGGTCTTTATCCTGTCGAACGGCGGCAGGCCGCCATGGGGTCCGACGAAGGGCGGCAGCAGCGGATTGCCGCCGGCGGCCAGCGCCTTGCCGGCGACGGAGGTCATGGCCGCGGCGGCCGCGGTGGTGGCGAGAAAGGTACGACGATGCACGGAGGATTCTCCCGAAGTCCGGTTTGCGGGGACCCTATCCCCCTTTTGACCTGCACGTCACATGAACGGCCTGTAATGCGCCGCATGGACGCCCCGCGGGCGGGACGCTAAACGCCAGACCATGTCCATTGGCGTCTTCGATTCCGGCGTGGGCGGCCTCACCGTCCACCGTGCGCTCGTCGAGCGGTTCCCTGCGGCCGACTTCGTCTATCTCGCCGACCAGGCCAACGCCCCTTACGGCGGGCGGCCCGGCGAGGAGATCGTCGACCTGACCAGGGCCGGCTGCATCCGCCTGTTCGACGAGGGCGCGAGCCTGGTCGTTCTGGCCTGCAACACGGCGTCGGCCATCGCCCTGCGCCGCCTGCAGCAGACCTGGTTGCC
The DNA here is from genome assembly GCA_046598505.1 of Caulobacter sp. Classification (GTDB taxonomy): domain Bacteria; phylum Pseudomonadota; class Alphaproteobacteria; order Caulobacterales; family Caulobacteraceae; genus Caulobacter. The sequence goes on from JBKJII010000081.1 coordinate 24,630, forward strand.
CGGCTATCGCCGCGAGACGGGCCGGGCGCTGAACGTGCTGGGCATCATCGTCCCGACCATTGAGGCGGCCACGGGCCTGCCCTGGGAACACGAGGCCGACCGGCGTGGCGAGCAGGTGACCAAGGTCGACATCCTCGGCGTCTTTTCCACCCCGGGCACCGCGAACAGCCGGGTGTTCGAGATCGAGATCGACAAGCGCAAGCAAGACCTGGCCGTCTTCTCCGAGCCCTGTCCAAACCTTGCCCGCATGATCGAGGACAACGCCGACCGCGCCGATCTGGCGAGGGTCATCGCCGGCCACGTCGACGCCCTGCGTCGTCGCATCGGCCGCTATCCGGACCGGGCGGTGCTGGGGTGCACCCACTACGAGATCGTCGCCGACCTGTTCCGGGGCGCCCTGCCTGAGGATACGCCGCTGATCCACCAGCCCGGCGCCACGGCCGAGGCGCTTGGTCGCTATATGGAGCGCCACCCGGAATACATCGCCGGCGGGACCGGCCTTCGCCGCTTCCTGACGACAGGAACGCCCGGCCCGCAAAACGGCCTGGTCGCGACCTTCTGGGGCGAGCCGCTGGCGTTCGAGGCGGCGTGACGGCTTCGTAACTTGAGCGAGCGGCGGTTCGGCGCGTAGCGTCTCCCGATCAGACGGGGATTTCACCATGAAGATGATGTTCGGAGCGACCGCCGCCCTGGCGCTGCTTGCCGCCGCGCCCGCGCATGCCGAGGTCAAGGAAAGCTGGGCCGCCGGCTTCCGACTGGAGAACCGGGCGACCATCGCGGCGGCGCCGGACAAGGTCTGGGCGGCGCTGGGCCAGATCGGAAAATGGTGGAACGGAGCCCATTCCTACAGCGGCGACGCGGCCAGCATGACCATGCCGCTGCAGGCTGGCGCCTGCTTCTGCGAGGCCTTGCCCAAGGGCGGGGCCGTCAAGCACGGTGAGGTGGTCATGGTCATGACCGGCCAGACCCTGCGCATCAACGCCCCCCTCGGCCCACTGCAGGGCGAAGGCGTTTCCGCCGCCCTGACCTTCACCCTGAAGGCCACAGCGGACGGCAAGACCGAGGTCGTCGAGACGTTCAACGTCGGCGGCGCCCGGCCGGAGATCGTCGGCTATGCCGCAGGCATTGACGCGGTTGTCGGCGAGCAGCTGGCCCGGCTCAAGGCGTTCGTGGAGACCGGCAAGCCCGCCGGCTAGGGCATTTTTCGGATCCAACGGGATCGGTGAAGGTCACTGATGACAGGCTCCTCCTGCCATCAGTGAATCAGATCAACGACCGGCGTGAATCCAGCCAACAGGTCCCGAGCCTAAGCCCCCAGCGCGTAGGGGCCGCCCTTTTCCAGGCCTGTCTTCCATGCCGGACGCGCATGGATGCGTTCGATCCAGGCGGCCATGTTGGGATAGGCGCCCAGGCGCCCCGACGCCTTCAGCACCTCCGGCAGGAAGCTCATCTGCACGTCGGCGCCGGTCAGGTCGCCCAGCAGCCAGTCCTTGCCGGCCAGAGAGGCTTCCACGTAGCCCATGTGGTTGGCGATCTCGCTGTCGATGCGCGGCTTGAGCGGCGCGCCGGCTTCACCGAGGCGTGCAGTGTACATGTTCAGCATCAGCGGCAGCATGGCGCTGCCCTCGGCATAGTGCAGCCACTGCTGGTACTGGTCGTAGGCCGGGGTCCCGGAATCGGGCGCCAGACGGCCGGCGCCGTGACGGCGGATGATGTAGTCGATGATCGCGCCCGACTCGATAACGGTGACGTCGCCGTCGGTGATGACCGGCGACTTGCCCAGCGGATGGATCGCGGTCAGCTCCGGCGGCGCCAGCCGGGTGACGGCGTCGCGGCTGTAGACCTTGATCTCATAGGGAACATCCAGCTCCTCAAGCAGCCAGAGGATGCGCTGCGAACGCGATTCATTGAGGTGATGGACGGTGAGCAAGGTGGTTTCCCCGAAAAAAAGTGGCTGTCAGCTAACATAGGGCTCGCCTCGGGCGTGGCAAATTCTACCTTCTGCGGCTCAGATTGTGTGCGTGTGCGAAATGCCTATAGTGCGCCGCAACAAATTTCGGGGAGAACGAACCCATGAGCGCCGCCGCCGTCGAGACCGCGCCTGTCGACCTGGTCCTGCCGGGTCTGACCGCCCTGCTGCAGCAGGCGGCCGACGCCGCGGGCGCTTTCGTGGCCGACGCGAAGGGCGACGTGAAAGCCCGGGTCTCCAGTGGCGGCAAGATTGATCGCGTGCTGGCCGACGTCGAACAGCACGCGGTGCACGGCTACGGCTGGTACGCCAGCTACGCTGAACTGCTGAACCAGGTCGCCGGCTGGGCCGCGCGGCTCGAGGCCGACGGCGTGTTCGGCGAGACCGAGGCCCTGCTGGCCCAGCTTCTGTTCGCCGAATACTGCACCCAGCTGGTCGGCGGCATTCCGATGAACCAGGGCGAGACGGTCCGCCCGGCCGACCTGACCGGCAATCGCGACACCATGAACCGCCTGTTCGCCCCCGCGCTGGTCCGGCTGATGACCCAGGGTGGCGGTCAGGCCGTCAAGACGCGCCTCGCCGATCTGGTGGCCGCGGCGCGCGGCAAGCCCACCGTCGAGAAGACCGGGCTCGACGAAACGTTCGAGATGATCCGTGACCAGTTCCACAGCTTCGCCGAGGAAAAGGTCGTCCCCTACGCCCACGGCTGGCATCTGCGCGACGAACTGATCCCGATGGAGCTGGTCAAGGAACTGGGCGACCTCGGCGTGTTCGGCCTGACGATTCCGGAGGAATATGACGGCGCGGGCCTGGGCAAGACCGCCATGTGCGTGGTGTCCGAGGAACTGAGCCGCGCCTGGATCGGCGTCGGCTCGCTGGCCACGCGTTCGGAGATCGCCGCCGAACTGATTCTGACGGGCGGCACGGCTGAACAGAAGGCCGAGTGGCTGCCCAGGATCGCTACCGCCGAAATCCTGCCGACCGCCGTGTTCACCGAGCCGAACACGGGGTCTGACCTCGGCAGTCTGCGCACCCGCGCCGTGCGCGACGGCGACCAGTATGTCGTGACGGGGAACAAGACCTGGATCACCCACGCGGCCCGCGCCGACGTGATGACCCTGCTGGTCCGCACGGACCCGAACACGACCGACTACCGTGGCCTCTCCATGCTGCTGGCGCCCAAGTTGCGCGGCGACGTGGCCCAGCCCTTCCCGACCGACGGCATGAGCGGCGGCGAGATCGGGGTGATCGGCTACCGCGGCATGAAGGAATACGAGATCGGCTTCGACGGCTTCACCGTGCCGGCCGCCAATCTTCTGGGCGGCGTCGAGGGACAGGGCTTCAAGCAGCTGATGGCGACCTTCGAGAGCGCCCGCATCCAGACCGCGGCGCGCGCCGTGGGCGTCGCCCAGTCGGCGCTCGACCTCGGCCTGCGCTACGCCGAAGAGCGCGTGCAGTTCAAGAAGCCGCTCGCCGACTTCCCG